>JAJXZC010000680.1 GCA_021780275.1 Pseudomonadota bacterium | reverse complement strand
TCAAGGTTTGCGCCCCGTTGGTTCCCGAGAGCGTCGCCGTCGTCGCCGTACAGGCCATGGCTGTTGCAGGCATCGCCAGAACCGCCGCCGCGACAAGCGCCGTGGTGACAGTCAGATTTTTGCGGAAGCGTGTCGATTGCATTTATACCTCCCGGGTATGATGAATTTCATATGGATACGAAAACAGCGCTCCTCCAAAAGAACTGTCGCGGACTTGACAAAGAAGAGCTTGGTTTTACAGGCACAGTCAAGTCGCCTTGGCGATTTTTATCAGGACAAATCGCTGACGGCATCATTTTATATGCATTATCATAATTTTATATGCATTATCATATGTCATTGCGCGTGAGGCGCCGGCGCGTCGTCCAAGGCTGCGATCAGCGGCGCAAGATGGCTTTCATAGTTTTTCCAGCGCTGTTTGGAGGATTTATAAATCGGCTGACGCACCTGCATGACGCTCGCCGTGCGGACAGGACGGTCGTTCTTATGAAAGTCTAGACAGGCGTCGTTCCACGGCAGGCCGCAATAGGCGAGCAGTTTTTTAGCTTCCGTTTCGGTGTCGTCGACAAGATCTTCATACCGCAAGTCGTAGAACGCGTCCGGCGGCAGGAGCGCGCGCCAGTGCGCCATCAGGTCGCGGTACGTGCGGTAATAATGGCCGAGCTCCGCGAGATCGTAGCTGAAGTTCTGCCCGTGCGCGAAAAGCCGCGTGAAGCACGACAGGCAGGTGTCGACAGGGTCGCGCGTGACATGGATGATCTTTGCGTTCGGCAGCATGAGCTTGATCAGCCCGATATAATGAAAGTTGCCCGGCATCTTGTCGGTCACGCGTCTTGCTCCGCGACCGCGCGCCGCGAGGCCCGCGGCATACTTGCGGCCCATCTCCGCCAGCGCGGCGGCGTCGAGAGTTTTTATTTTTTCGGCGAAACCCGCGCTGCCCGGCGACGCCCCGATGCAGTCAGCGAGATCGCGCAATTCCCCTGCGCCGCATACGTCAGGATGGCTGGAGAGGATCTGCTCCGTCAGCGTGGTGCCGGAGCGCGGCATGCCGAGGACGAAGACCGGCACGTCCGAAGGATCGCCCGCGCCCGCGTGCCGCGCCATGGAATCTTTCGTGAACAGGTTTTTCAGTTGCGCGATCTCGCCGTCGCGCGCCACGACGCTGTATTCCAGCGTCGTTCTTTTCAGGCGGCATCCTTCGAGAAAATAAGGGAAGGCGCGGTCATAGTCCTTCAGGTCGTCGTGCATCTTGCCGAGGGCGAAATTGAGCTGTATCGCCTTCGAGGCGATCATGGGGCCTTCGAGTTTTTTCGCCTCCTGCCGCAACAGCGCGAGATCCGGATCGTCCGGCGCGATCTTCTTCGCCTGCGCCAGCGCGCAGAGCGCCAGCAGCCTGTCGCCGCCCGCGCCGAGACCCGCGCGGAAAAACGTCTCCGCGCCCTTCAGGTCGCCGCGTTCCATCAGCAAATGGCCGTATCCGAGCTTGGCGGGAATATGCCTTTCATCCAGCGCCAGCGCTTTCCTGAAAGACTCTTCCGCCTCATCGTCGCGGCCTTGCGCAAGAAAGATCGCGCCGGCCAGCGCATGGGAATCCGGCGCCTGCGGATCAAGCTCCAGCAGGCGCGCCGCCATGTCAGCCGCCGCCGCGAGGTTGTTGACTTCGAGCGCGACCATGACCAGCCCCGCGTGCGCGGGCGCAAGGCGCGGATCGCACCGCAAAGCCTGCCGGTAGGCCTCTTCAGCATCCTGAACCCGCCCCAGCGCCATCAACGCAAGACCGCGGTTGGAATGGGCGGCCGCGTCGTCCGGCGCCGCGGCCAGCGCGCCGTCGAGCACGTCCAGCGCCTCTCGCGGCTTGTCGCGGCGGACGAGAATCTCGCCAAGATTGCTTTGCGGGTCGCGGAACCTCGGGTTCGCCCTGATAGCGGCGCGGAAATATCCTTCCGCCTTTTCGTCGTCATGCCGCGCGCGCGCGATGCTGCCCATGTTGTTGAGCGACGGCGCGAAAGCCGGATCGAGCCTCAGCGCGCATCCGTGGCAATATTCCGCCTTGTCGAAATCCCCGAGGTCGTAATAGGCAAGCCCGAGATTGGAATGCGCGGCGACGAAGGAGGGATCGAGTTTCACCGCTTTCCTGCCGTATTTCACGGCGTCTTCAAGACGCCCGAGCAGACGGCACATCTCGCCCATGTTGGCGTGATAAAAAGCCTGCTTGCCGTCGAGCGCGATGGCGCGGGCGACGAGTTCCGCCGCGACGTCCGTTTTGCCCGCCATGTGCGCGACCACGCCGAGCAGGTGCACGGCGGGCGCCCAATCCGGCGCGGCGGCGAGAATATCGCGCAAAATGCGCTCGGCCTCCGGAAGCCGCCCGGCCTGTTGCAGTTCTTCCGCCACGGCGAGCGCCTGAGCGGGACTCAGCGCCTGCCGCTGCGGCCTCACGGTTGCGGCGGCGCGCGCACTCCGGAACGTCCGCCTTTTTTCCTGATCTTCGTTGTCGCTCATGACCGTCATGATAATCGCGCGCGCGCGCGCATCCAAGCCTATAAGCGTCGCGCGGCCGTTTATATAAAATATATATACTTAATAAACTATGTTCTTTTTCCAAAAGCATTTATATACCGCAAAACAGGAAATTTAGGTTATGGACGGATTTTTTTCGCTCGGTTATAATCGCAGTGTATTTTTTCTCTCCCCATATTTTTTCAAACACATCGAAAGGACAGAACGACCATGGCGATCACACGCAGGGATATACTTGGCATCGCGGCGAAAACGAGCCTCGCCGGCATCATGATGGAAACCGTCGGCATACCCGCCGCGCAAGCGGCCGAATCGGCGGCGCTGCCGTCGCTCGTCGAACCGCGGGCGAAAACGCTGAAGGAGCTTCAGGCCGCGCTGGAACGCGCGCCGCGCCGCCGCGACTTCAAGGAAGTGCCGATGATTCTCACCTCGCCCGAACAGTGGGACAGCGAGGCTTTGTCGCTGGTCATGAACTATCGCGGCAAGGTCAAGCAGGTCTGGAACAACACCAACCTCGAAGGCCCGTGGCTCAACCTGATGCGCAACGCGATGAACTGCCAGGTCTGGTCGTTCAAGAACCCCGACTTCCTCACGGTATCGGCGACGCACGGCGCGGCGCACCTCGCGCTTTACGACGATTACCTCTGGGACAAATACAAGCTCTCCAAACTGACCAAAGACAAGTACAAGGAGAACGTCTTCATCAAGGCGCCCAAGGCCGCCGTCGACGACGCAGGGAAATTCGAAGATCCCTTCGGCGTCTTCTCTCCCAAGGACAATTCCATCGTCAGCCTGCAGGCGCGCGGCGCGGTGTTCCTGGCCTGCCACAACGGCGTTTTCGAGCTGTCCTACAAGCTCCACGCCAAGGGCGTCAACCCCGACAAGCTGACGCTCCCGCAAATGGTCGCCGAATTCACCAATCACCTGATCCCCGGCGCGGTCCTGACGCCGGGCATCGTCGGCACCATTCCCGAATTGCAGGAAAAGGGCTTCCACTACGCTTAAAACCCAAGGGAGAAAATCCATGCGCAAAAACGCTCTTCTGGCCGCCGCGATCGCGGCATGCGGGGTATTGCTGTCCTGCGCGTCCGCCCATGCGGAGAAAATCAGCCCGCCATGGAACGGCGGGCGGAACGATCCCGTCTTGAGCAAAGGCCTCGACATCACCGTCGACGGCGTGGACAATCTGCCCGACTTCCACGGCGATCCGGCGACCTCTGAACTCTCGATCTTCGTCGGCGGAAACTATTATTTCGCCATGGCTCCGCTGGTCGCGGCTTTCGAGGAAGAGCATCCGGACCTGCGCGGTAAAATCTACTATGAAACCGTTCCGCCCGGACTGCTCGCCGACCAGATCGCCAACGGCGGCACGGTCACCGTCGGCAACATGACGTGGACCGTGAAGGCCGACGTCTACGCCGCGGGCATGAAGCGCGTGAAGGCCATGCAAGCGCAAGGCAGACTCGCCGGAAAGCCGGCGCCGTACGTCACCAACGATCTTGCGATCATGGTGCCGAAAGGAAATCCCGCGCATGTCATGACTTTAAACGACCTCGGCAAGCCGGGCGTCAGGCTTGTGATGCCCAACCCGAAATGGGAAGGCATCGCGCGGCAAATCCAGATCTCGCTGAGAAAAGCGGGCGGCGCGAGGCTTGAAAAAACCGTCTATGAAACCAAGGTCGCGAACGGCGAAACGACGCTGACGCACATCCATCACCGCCAGAGCCCAATGTTCCTGATGGAAGGCAAGGCCGACGCCGGCGTGACGTGGAAGTCGGAAGCGGTCTTTCAGGAGAAAAACGGCAACCCGATCTCATACGTCGCCATCCCCGCCAAGGACAACACCACAGCCGTTTACGCCGCGGGCGTTCTCAAGGACGCGCCGCACCTCAAAGCGGCGCAAGCGTGGGTGAAATTCCTGAGCTCGCCCAAGGCGCTGGCGATCTTCGCTGAATACGGCTTCAAACCCTACAGGAAATAAACGAGGACAGCATGGCATCTCCCTCCGGCACACAGACTTCCCCGCAAGCGCAAACGGCCGACTGGCGGCTGGTCGGCATGGTTCTTCTCTGCGTGCGCTTCGTGCAGGGATGGATTTACTGGGGCGGCGGCAGCCGGCGGTT
>JAJXZC010000288.1 GCA_021780275.1 Pseudomonadota bacterium | reverse complement strand
TCTTCGGCAAGCTTTGGCGCAGCGTCTGGTAGATCAAGGCTTCCATCGGCTCGTCCATCGCGGTCGTGGCTTCGTCGAGGAACAGCCAATCCGGCTTTTCGAGCAATGCGCGAGCGATCGAGAGACGCTGCTGCTCGCCGCCCGAAAGCTGCTGCTGCCAAACCCCATCGGCATCGAGCCGGTCGATGAGATGCGTGAGCTGCGCTGCTTCCATCGCGGTGCGTAAGGTTGCATCGTCATATTGGTCGGGCGCGGCCGGATAGGCGAGCGCCGCCCGCAGCGTTCCCATCGGCACATAGGGCTTCTGCGGCAGCAGCATCAACTTCGCCGACGGCGGCAGATCGATCTTGCCCTGACCATAGGGCCAGATGCCGGCTATGGCACGGAATAGCGTCGATTTGCCCGAGCCCGATGGCCCGACCAAAAGAGCCGGAATTTCCGAGACAAGGTCGAGATTGGCATCCTCGACGATCGTGCGCCCGTCGGGCAGGCGCAACGTCACTTCGACGAGGCGGACATTTCCGGCTTCGCCCGGCGTGAGCATGGGGACCGGCTGGAACTCCTGGCTGTCTGCCTTTTCGATCGATTGATCGAACGACGTGAGACGATCGAGGACGGCCTTATAGTCGGCGAGGAAGACGTAATAGGTGACGACGAAGGTGAGTGCGCTGTTGACGTTGCTGAACGCATTCGCCGTCTGCGTCATGATGCCGAGCGTGACCTTGCCGGCAAAATAAAACGGCGCCGAGACGATGTAGGGAATGAACGGGCTGATCTGCGAATAGGACGCGGTGAAGGCGGTGAGGCGTTTGCGGCAGGCGATGATGTCGAAATAATTCGTCACGATCGCGCTGAAACGTGTTTTGAGCGAGCGCTTCTCCGCCGCTTCGCCGGACAGAAGCGCAACCTGTTCGGTATATTCGCGCAGCCGTGCGAGCGAGAAGCGGAAGTCGGCTTCATAACGCTGCCGCTTGAAGGACAAGGGCACGAGCGGCTTGCCGATCCAATGCGTGAGCCAGGTGCCGATCGCCGCATAAATGAGCGCGACCCAGAACAGGAAGCCCGGCACGGCGATATGCGTCCCCGGCAGAGTGAAATTCGCCGAGAGCACCCAGAGCAGGATGGCGAAGGAGACGAGCGAACTCAGATTCGAGATCAAGAGAATGGTGAAGGAATAGATGCCATAGCCGACGTCGCCGCCATCGATGAACCGGCTGATGTCCTCCGAAATACGCTGATCGGGATTGTCGGCCGGCGTTCCGGCAAGCGACATCCGGTAATGGCGGTGATTGTCGAGCCAATGGTCGAGATAAAAGGCGGTAAGCCAGCGCCGCCAGCGGATCACCAGCGTCGAGGTCACGACATATTCGACGACAGCGCAAAAGATGTAGAGGAAGGCCCAGACCATGAAGACGGTGAAGAGCTGATACCAAAAGGTCTTGGCATCGTGGGCCTGGATGGCGTTGAACCAGTCGCGCGAGAAGAACGACAGGCGGATGTTGATGCCGACCTCGGCCTGGTTGATTAGAACCAGAAAGACGACCATGGCCGTGGCGACTTTGTGCTCACCCGCCCGATAGGACGGGAATGGCCAGACGCGCGCGGTCGTTACATCGCGGGAATCGAAATAGCGGTCGGCGATGCGCATCATCGATTGGACGAGCGGCACGAAGGACGTCAGATAGACCGCGATGGCGAAGAGCGCGACCGTCAACGGCAGGCTCTCAGGAATTTGGTACTCCGCCCAACTGACCGGCCAGAGGTGCAGCACGGCAACGAGGCACAAAGCCCCGAAAACGATGAGCTCGATCGCGAAAATCGCGACAAAGATCCTCAGATAGCTCGAAATATGGCGCGACCGGTGGGTCGTATAGGCGCAAATAAAGGCCGTGACGGCGAGAAGCGCCGTCGTCGCATCCTCCGCCTTGGCGGCGACCAGCGCAGCGGCGACAGCAAAGAGCGCGACAGCGATTGCAAGTGCTTTCATGGAGGCGTCATCATCCGGCGAATTTCGAGCGATCAAACACGCTTTAGCGCATAGGCGCAAAGCGCCGCCTAGTTACAGGTTAGTAATCTTTGCGGCATCCCTGCGGCCAGCCCGCACATCCGAATTCGCGCGCCGGCTCGATTAATCCTGCAATTCTTGTGCGGTTTCGGCATTTTCCCCGTTAATCAGCGCGACCAGCACCGGCGAAGGCCGGAAAGTCAGCACCCGGCGCGGCTTGATCGGCACTTCGATGCCGGTGCGCGGGTTGCGGCCGATACGTTCCCGCTTCGCGCGGACGGAGAAAAGGCCGAAGGAACGAAGCTTGACAGTTTCGCCGCGGACCAGCGCCGCGGAAATTTCATCCAATGTCATTTCAAAAATATCCCGCGCTTGCGCGCGCGACAGACCTTTGCAAGATTCATACACGGCATTGAGTAAATCAGCCCGCGTGGCTGTTTTTTTATCGGCCTCGTTTGGCGGCAACTGACTCACTTTTAGCCCCTCCTTGCGTCGGTCTTTGAAGCGCTACCGGCCCCGCATCAGCTTCTTTTGCACTTCATCCTGTCGTTTTAGCCAGCCATGACAGAACGAGAAACGTTGATTCTCGCGCTTCACACCGACGCACGCAAGCGGAGTAAACAAAAAGCCCCGGAAACCCGGGGCTTTTAAGTGTCGTTTCGCACAAAGTCGGGACTTAGAAGTCCATCCCGCCCATGCCGCCCATGCCGCCAGCGCCGCCGACCGGCGCGGTTTCCTTCTTCGGCTGCTCGGTGATGATCGCCTCCGTGGTGATCAAGAGGCCGGCCACCGAAGCGGCATCCTGCAGCGCGGTGCGAACAACCTTGGTCGGGTCGATGATGCCGAGCTTGACGAGATCGCCGTACTCGCCCGTCTGCGCATTATAGCCATAGCCATAATCGCCGCTTTCGAGCAACTTGCCGACGATCACCGCACCATCAGCGCCGGAATTGTCGACGATCTGGCGCGCCGGCGACTGGATCGCCTTGCGGACGATGTCGACGCCAGCCTTTTGATCGGAATTCGCCGTCTTGACCTTGTCGAGCACCTTCGTCGCACGCAGCAGCGGAACGCCGCCGCCCGGCAGAATGCCTTCCTCGACCGCGGCGCGGGTCGCGTTGAGCGCATCGTCAACGCGATCCTTCTTTTCCTTCACCTCGACCTCGGTCGCGCCGCCGACGCGGATCACCGCGACGCCGCCCGCGAGCTTGGCCAGACGCTCCTGCAGCTTTTCGCGATCATAGTCGGAGGTCGTATCGGCGATCTGCGACTTGATCTGAGCAATACGCGCTTCGATGTCGCTCTTCGAGCCGGCGCCGTCGATGATCGTCGTCGTCTCCTTCTCGATGCGGATGCGCTTGGCGCGGCCGAGCATCGGCAGCGTGACGTTCTCCAGCTTGATGCCGAGATCCTCGGAGATGAGTTGACCGCCGGTCAGGATGGCGATGTCTTCGAGCATGGCCTTGCGGCGATCACCGAAGCCCGGCGCCTTGACGGCCGCGACCTTCAGACCGCCGCGCAGCTTGTTGACGACGAGCGTCGCGAGCGCCTCGCCTTCGACGTCCTCGGCAACGATCAGCAGCGGCTTGCCGGTCTGCACGACCGCTTCGAGCACCGGCAGGATCGCCTGCAGCGACGACAGCTTCTTCTCGTTGATCAGGATGTAGGGGTCTTCGAGCTCGGCGATCATCTTCTCGGCGTTGGTGATGAAATAGGGCGAGAGATAGCCGCGGTCGAACTGCATGCCTTCGACGACATCGAGTTCCGTCTCGAGGCTTTTCGCCTCTTCGACGGTGATGACGCCTTCGTTGCCGACCTTCTGCATCGCGGTGGCGATGATCTGGCCGATCGAGGCGTCTCCATTGGCCGAATTGGTGCCAACCTGGGCGATCTCGTCGTTGGACGTCACCTTCTTCGACTTGGTCTTGAGATCGCCAACCACCGCGTCGACGGCGAGGTCGATGCCGCGCTTCAGATCCATCGGGTTGAGGCCGGCGGCGACCGCCTTGGTGCCTTCACGGACGATCGAGGAGGCGAGGATCGTCGCCGTCGTCGTGCCGTCACCGGCGATGTCGTTCTGCTTCGAGGCGACTTCGCGGACGAGCTGGGCGCCGAGATTTTCGAACTTATCGGAAAGCTCGATCTCCTTGGCAACGGTCACGCCGTCCTTGGTGATGCGCGGAGCGCCGAAGCTCTTCTCGATGACCACGTTGCGGCCCTTGGGACCGAGGGTCACCTTGACGGCATTGTTGAGGATATCGACGCCGCGCAACATCCGGTCGCGGGCGTCAGAGGAAAAGCGTACGTCTTTGGCTGCCATGTTGGAAAACTCCTGAATTGGGGCTCGCTGGGATCAGGCGCTCAGCCGACGACGCCCAGGATGTCGCTCTCCTTCATGATGAGGAGATCCTGGCCATCAATCTTGACCTCGGTGCCGGACCATTTGCCGAAGAGAATGCGATCGCCGGCCTTCACATCGAGGGGGACGAGCTTACCGGTCTCGTCGCGGCCGCCGGGGCCGACGGCAATGATCTCACCCTCTTGCGGCTTCTCTTTCGCCGTATCGGGGATGATGATGCCGCCCTTCGTCTTCTCTTCGCCTTCGAGGCGCTTGACGACGACGCGGTCATGCAGAGGACGG
>JAJXZC010000539.1 GCA_021780275.1 Pseudomonadota bacterium | reverse complement strand
ATAGAGCGTGCGTCCGGTGGCGCGCTTGGCCAGTTCCTTCGCGAGCTTCACGCGCTGCGCCTCGCCGCCCGAAAGCGTCGTCGCGCGCTGCCCGATATGGATGTAACCGAGGCCGACTTCTTTCAGAGATTCCAGCTTGTCGCGCACCGCGGGCACGGCCTTGAAAAAATCCGCGCCCTCTTCGACCGTCATGTCGAGAATGTCGGCGATGTTTTTCTCTTTATATTTGATTTCCAGGGTTTCGCGGTTGTAGCGCTTGCCCTTGCAGGCGTCGCAGGTCACGTGCACGTCGGGCAGAAAGTGCATCTCGATCTTGATCACGCCGTCGCCCTCGCAGGTCTCGCAGCGCCCGCCTTTGACATTGAAGGAAAACCGCCCCGGTCCATAGCCGCGCGCCTTGGCTTCCGGCAGGCCGGCGAACCAGTCGCGGATCGGCGTGAAGGCGCCCGTGTACGTCGCAGGGTTGGAGCGCGGGGTGCGGCCGATCGGCGCCTGGTCGATGTCGATGACCTTGTCGATATATTCGAGACCGAGAATATCGTCATGCGCGCCCGGATGCGTGCGCGCCTTCATCAGCCGTTTTGCCGCCGCGGCATAAAGCGTGTCGATGATCAGCGTCGATTTGCCGCCGCCGGACACGCCGGTGACGCACGTGAAGGTGCCGGCGGGGATTTTGGCATGGACGTTCTTGAGATTGTTCTCGCGCGCGCCCGTAACCTCGATATATTGCGTCGCCGTGCCTTTTTTCGTCTGTACCGTTTTGCCGGCGCGGCGGCGTTTGGGCAAGGGAATCTCGCGCGCGCCGTTGAGATACTGCGCGGTCAGGCTCTTCTTGTCTTTCATCACCTCCTGCGGCGTGCCCGCGGCGACAACCTCGCCGCCATGAATGCCCGCGCCCGGCCCCATGTCTATCAGATAATCCGCCGTGCGGATCGCGTCCTCGTCATGCTCGACCACCAGCACCGTGTTGCCGAGATCGCGCAGGCGTTTCAGCGTATCGAGCAGGCGGTTGTTGTCGCGCTGGTGCAGGCCGATGGAGGGCTCGTCGAGCACATACAAAACGCCGGTAAGGCCGGAGCCGATTTGCGAGGCGAGCCGGATGCGCTGGCTTTCGCCGCCGGAGAGCGTGCCGGACATGCGGCTTAAGGAAAGATAATCCAGCCCGACGTTCATCAGGAAGGTCAGGCGCTCGCTGATCTCTTTCAAAATGCGCGTGGCGATCTCTTTGTCTTTTTTGCCCAGTTTTCCGCCCAGCGCGGCGAACCATTCATGCGCGTGCTCGATGGACAGGGCGGAAATCTCGCCGATATGCCTCATGTCGACTTTGACCGCCAGCGCTTCCGGCTTGAGGCGGTGGCCGCCGCAGGCGTCGCAAACCTGCTCGCCCTTGTACTGTTCCATTTCCTCGCGCACGCGAAAGCTGTCCGTCTCGCGGTAGCGGCGCAGCATATTGGGGATGACGCCTTCGAAAGCGTTGGCGGCGCTATAATCGCGCTGGCCGTCGAAATAGGTGAATTTTATTTTCTCGTTGCCCGAACCGTGCAGGATGGCGTCCTGCAATTTCTTCGGCAGCTTGTCCCACGGCGTCGTCATCCTGGCTTTGTAGTGCTTGCAAAGACTCTCCAGCGTCTGCTCGTAATAGCCGGAAGAGGAATTCGCCCACGGGGCGACCGCGCCTTCCTCGAGCGACAATGACCCGTCCGGCACGACGAGATCCGGCTCGAAATACATCTTGCTGCCGAGACCGTCGCACGCGGGGCACGCGCCGTGCGGATTGTTGAAGGAGAATAAACGCGGCTCTATCTCGGCGATGGTGAAGCCGGAAACGGGACAGGCGAATTTCGAGGAAAAGATATGCTCTTCCTTGCTGTCGGCGTTTTCGGCGATGATCAAACCGTCGGAAAGTTTCAACGCCGTCTCGACCGAATCCGCGAGGCGGTTGCCCAAATCTTTTTTCACCACGATGCGGTCGACGACGACGGAGATGTCGTGCTTGATCTGCTTGTCGAGAGCGGGCGTATCGTCTAGCTCGTAGAACTTGCCGTCGATCTTGACGCGCTGGAAGCCCTTCTTTTTCAGTTCCTGCAAATCCTTTTTGTATTCGCCCTTGCGGCCGCGCACCACGGGCGCAAGCAGATAAAGCCGCGTCCCCTCGCCCATGGCGAGAATCTGGTCGACCATCTGCGTCGGCGTCTGGCTCGCGATCGGCTTGCCGGTGGCGGGCGAATAAGGCACGCCGATCCGCGCCCAGAGGAGACGCATGTAATCATGGATCTCCGTCACCGTGCCGACGGTCGAGCGCGGATTGCGCGAAGTGGTTTTCTGCTCGATGGAAATGGCGGGCGACAAGCCCTCTATCGAATCCACATCCGGCTTTTGCATCAATTCGAGAAACTGCCGCGCGTAAGCCGAGAGGCTCTCGACATAACGGCGCTGGCCTTCGGCATAGACCGTATCGAAAGCCAGTGACGATTTGCCGGAACCGCTGAGGCCCGTGATCACCACCAGCTTGTCGCGCGGAATATCGACATCGATGCTTTTGAGGTTGTGCTCGCGTGCGCCCCTAATGCGAATGGCATTATTGTATTTCTCGCGTATCGCGTCGTTGTATTTTCCTGCGAATGACATCTGGTTATTTTTCTCTGTTGCGGTTCTGGTATACAGGAACATATATAGAACAAGTTTTTTCATCAGGAAAGCATAAAATAAGCCTTCGCATGGCAGGGCATTGGCGGCGCGATGCGCGATTAATGATCTTTTAACCGCGCGCGTGATAAATTCTACCGATAGTTGTTCTCTCGCGCGCGATGATCGCCTTTTTATGCGGGATGCGTCTTTTTAGTCAGGGAAAAACATGCCGCAACTTGAACACATGCAGCGCAAGCTCGATGCCGCCGAAGCGTTGCTGGCCGATCAGGATGCCTATATCCGCCAACTCGAAAGGCAGGCCGCGACGGATATCCTCACCGGTCTCATGAACAGGCGCGGCATAGAGAAATTCTTCACGGTCGAGCAGCAACGGATATTGCGCGGGCAATCCCCGGGTGCGTTGTTCGTGCTGATCGATTTCGACCGCTTCAAGGCGATCAACGACACCTACGGCCATCCGGCGGGAGACGCCTGCCTTCAAGCCGCCGCGGAAAAATTGCAGGACGGCGTGCGCATCCTTGATGGCGCGGGGCGGCTGGGCGGCGATGAATTCGTCCTGATTCTGACCCAGATCGGCCCTGCCGGAGTGGACATTATGTTGCAGAAAATCGGCCGCCTGTTGCAAGGCCTGTCGGCGGACTGGCAAGGCCGCACAATCGACTTTGCGGCGAGCTTCGGCGCCGTTCCGGTCACCGCGCAAAGCACGTACGCGGATGTCTACAGGCAGGCCGACGCGGCTCTTTATGCCCACAAGCAACGTCTCGCCGCCGGACATATATAAAATAACCCTGTAACTTATTATTTTAGAAATATTTATATATATCAAATATATGAGCATTTATTACGACTCATTAACAAATCCGCGATAGCGTTTCCCCTTGTATTTTTTCAGTATTATGTTATACATAAAATACATCAGGAGTGGGCGATGAACAGCATTGATCCGCAAAATCCGGCGCCAGCGCCATCAAACGATATCACGCCCTTGGGCGGGGCTGATGCCGCATCGCCCGGCGCGGAAAAAACCTCCGCCGACGGCTGGTGGCGCACGCAAAGCGCGACGCTGGCCCTCTTGAAACATGCCTATCACCTGCTGGGCGCGTCCGAGCGGCGCATCGCCGAGCAGGACAAGCGCATCCGCGAGCTGGAAGACCTCGCCGCCACCGATCCCCTGACCGGGCTGATGAACCGCCGCGGCTTCGAGAAGTTTTTCGAAATGGAACAGGCGCGCATCCGCCGCAAGCATTCGCCCGGCGCGGTTCTGGTGCTCATCGATCTCGATCTTTTCAAACCTATCAACGACACTTACGGCCACGCCGCCGGCGACGCCTGCCTGCAGGCCTTGAGCCGCAAGATGCTGCAATCGATCCGCATGCTCGACGGCGCGGCGCGCCTCGGCGGCGACGAGTTCGCCATTCTGCTGACGCAGCTCCCGCCGGACAGCGCCGCCGCCCATCTTGAAAAAATCCGCGCCCTGCTGGCGGAAACGACGCTGACATGGCAGGGACGGCAAATATCCTTTTCCGCCAGCGTCGGCGCCGCCGCTGTGACCGAAGGAAGCGAAATGTCCTCCGTCTACGCCGCGGCCGACGCCACCCTCTACGCCAGCAAAAAACAAAGCCGCGCAAGCTGAGGCCCGCCGTTGCCCGATGCAAAAAAAACGCCGCCGCTCCAGGCCGCGCGATCTTTGCTATAAAAGAAGAAATCCCCGCCAAATTATTAACATAGTGGCAAGAGAACTATTTCGACTTTTCCAAAGGCCTGATATGATTGCCGTGGAAGGGGTGAAAATGGCGCAACCGCAATGGATCAGGATGAACCGCGAGCAGGCGGGCCGCGTGCTGAACCAGCTCTCGTCGCGCGACGACGCGCTCGTTTTTTCACGCGACGCGACGGAAGTGGCGTGGCGCAGCCTCGCGTTTTTTTCCAACTACCGTTTGTGCCGTCTGACCAATTACGCCACCATGCCGACTTTCACCATGACGTATCTCACCGACGGCACGGAATACATCG
>JAJXZC010000719.1 GCA_021780275.1 Pseudomonadota bacterium | reverse complement strand
GCCCCCCGCGCCGGAAGTCGCCTGCGCAAGCGAATTGATTCCGCCGGACAGGATGCAGATGATCGAAAAGGAAATCGCGAAATTGGAAAAGCCACCCATGCTGCGCAGCAGCTCTTGGGCGTAACCCATGCTGTGCAGTATCTTTACGTCTTCCGAAATATCGCCGGCCTTTGGCGACGGCTGATTTGACGTCATCTTCCCCTCATATGTGAAATGGTTTCACCTCAGTCCGGAAGGACTGATGCCTCACTGACAGGGCGGGAAGACGAGTGGCGGTCGTTTGGCCCCTGGGTTCTACCGCATGGACTAACGATTTCTCCTGGATTCCTGGGCTGGATTGAACCGTGGTATCTTTGCAGCCCCTCCGCAAAACCGCTTGGCCTTCCCAACGTTTGAAAGTCTGCGCCGTTTCAACGGCCATTTCACCATCATTGTTGAATTTTTCGTGTCGGTTTTTGAGATTGCTGCTAATCGGTTTCCCAGAACGGTCTGCGATAGAATCGGACAATCCGCGACAGATTCGCGGAAGGGCCGCCTGTTGACGGGCAGGGGCGGCGAACCGACACTCTTCATCGGGAACAATGACGGGGCTTTGTGGGCGTATGACTGAGAACGGGCCTGGGCGGAAAAGCGCCCATATCATCGTGCTCGGGAACGAGAAGGGCGGCTCGGGCAAGACGACGAGCGCCATGCATCTGATCGCCCTGCTGCTGCATGAGGGCGCCAGCGTCGGCTCCATGGACCTGGACAGCCGCCAGCGCTCGCTGACGCGCTATGTGGAAAACCGCAAGGCCTGGGCCGAGGCGAACGGGGTCAACCTCGTCATGCCGGACCATGTCGTGATCGCCCGATCGGACCTCGAAACGGTGAGCCAGGCGCAGGCCGCCGAACGGGCGGCCTTCGAATCGGATTTCGCCCGGCTCGCCACGGCCAATGATTTCGTGGTCATCGATTGCCCCGGTACCGACAGTTTCCTGTCGCGGCTCGGCCATGCGGTGGCCGACACGCTCATCACGCCGATGAACGACAGCTTCGTCGATTTCGACCTTCTGGGCCGCGTCGACCCGCAAAGCTGGAAGATCAAGGGGCCGAGCGTCTATAGCGAGATGGTCTGGGAGAGTCGGAAGCGGCGGGTGATGATGGACGGCGGCACGATCGACTGGGTGGTGATGCGCAACCGTCTTTCGACGCTGGCCGCCAAGAACAAGCGCCGTGTCGAGGGGGTGCTCGAAGCGCTGGCGGACCGGATCGGCTTTCGCCTCGCGCCCGGCTTCGGCGAGCGCGTGATCTTCCGCGAGATGTTTCCCTCCGGCCTGACATTGCTCGACCTCCGCGCCGAAGGCGTCGACGCGCAGATGTCGATGTCCCATGTGGCGGCGAGGGCCGAGGTCCGGGGCCTGCTCGATGTGCTTAACCTGCCGATGCCGGCCTCGTCCGGTTCCGACCATGAGCGCGCGGCGGGCTGACCCGGAAGCGCGTCTCGGGGCCCGTTCGGATCCGCATGGATTTCTGCTCGAAGAAGATGTCGCGACAAGACACCCGCACAACCGGCGATGAAGCGATGTGACGGCGTCTCAGCCCGGTTCCTTTTCGCGGGCCGCGTTGCCTTGAGGGATCGACCAGTTGGCGGGCGGGATCGCGATGCAGGATATGCTCTCCCGCGCGAGGCGGCCGCAGGCGCTGCGCGCTTCCCTCTCGCCGTCGAAGCCGCCGAAACGTGAACGGTAGAGCGTCCGGTTGTCCGCGGTCTTGACCGGGATCGTGACCGGGACGGCCTTGTTCAGTTCAGGCGCGGCCTTGATCGCCGAACGGATGCGTTCGACGGCGTCGGCCTGCGCCGCGAAGGCGCCGATCTGGATCACCCAGCTTCCTTCCGGAACGAGCGGATCGCCCGCCGTCCAGCCATGCGCGGCCGGCGAATAGCCGGGCGCCGTGTTGCGGAGCGCCAGGCGCTGGGTGGCCTGCGTCCCTTCGCTGGCTTGCGCGGGCGCGACGAGGAAGTTGCCGATCTGCCGTCCCGCCTGCTGGACCGGCCCTTCGGCCTTGCTGAAGACGGACAGCGCGAAAGCGGTTGCGCTGTCGATCGGAGCCGCGGCCTGAGCCGGCCGATTGTCGGCGACCTGCTGCGGCGACGTCGCGGGCCGCAGAACGGGCACCACGGCGACGGCGGTCGGGGCCACGACCGGAACGGCGGCGGGCGCCGCAGCAGGTTGCGCGACCTCCTCGGCGATCGGCTTCATCGTCACAGGCGCGGGCGCGGCAATCGGCACGGTCGGCGCTTCAGGTTCCGAGGCGGTCAGGCTCGCAACCTTGTCGGTGCCGGTATAGCTCTCTTCATCGGGATCCGGTTCATCCTCGGACGCGAGCGCGGCCAGTGCCATGCGGTCGCGATTGGATATGCCGGCGGGCTTCCGGACCGGAACGGCGGAAGCGAGCCGCGTGCCGGTGTCGCGCATCGCGACGGCCTTCGGCATCGCGTCGTCGAGGATCGAAACCATCTGCTGGTCGCGGGCGCGCGCGGTCTTGCCGCCGAGCACGACGCCGATGACCGATTTGTCGTCTCGCATGACGGTGGTCGTCAGGTTGAAGCCCGAGGCCGCGGTATAGCCCGTCTTCAGCCCGTTCACGCCTTCATACTTGCCGAGCAGGTGATTGTGATTGCGGATCACCCGGCCGTCCCACTCAAACTCCGCGGTCGAGAAATAGGGAAAGTATTGCGGGAAGTCCTTCTGGATGTGCTGGGCCAGCAGCGCCTGGTCCCGCGCGGTCGTCAGCTGGCCGCGATTCGGCAGCCCCGATGCATTCATGTATTGGGTGCGCTTCATGCCGAGCGCACGGGCCCTGGCGGTCATCATGCGCGCGAAATCCTTTTCGCTGCCGCCCATATACTCGCCGAGAGCCACTGCGACATCATTCGCGGATTTGGTGACGATCGCCTTGATCGCATCCTCCACGGTGATCGTCTCGCCGTGCCGAAGGCCGAGCCTGGACGGCGCCTGATTGGCGGCATGCGCGGAAATTGGAATCTGCGTCTTGAGGGAAATCCGGCCGTCACGCATCCGCTCGAACAGCAGATAGAGCGTCATGACCTTGGTCAGCGACGCCGGGTAGCACTGCGTGTCGGCATTGCGGGAATAGAGGACGCGGCCCGAATAGGCATCCATCACGAAGGAAGCGGAGGTCGGAACGAATTCCTTGCCGCGGTGATGCCGGCTCCGCGCTTCGGCGTGGCCGCCAAAGGCCAGCGAGCTGAAGAGCACGATCGCGAGAATCGCCAGACCGAGCGGGCGGGGGGCGGAGGCCGACTTCAACCGCGGAATTGTGAACCCCGACGCGAACATACCCGGTGCACCCCTGAAACGACCCGCCATCTCCAGGCTGCGGGTCTCCCCTCACTTATCCCCAGCTGAACTGTATCTTTTTCGGCACGGCTTGTGAATCCCCCGTTGACCAAAATCGTCGAAAAAGGTCGAGATTCCGGGTGCTTGGGGAATTTTGCCAGAATAGCCCGACGCTCTTACCGTTCGATTAAGCAGTTATGGAGCAATTGGCGCCGCGCGCCCGCCGCCTGACAGGTCACGCCCCGCCACGCGTCAGCGTCCGGTGCAATCCGATGCCGCCGGTGCGGGGGGGGGGGGGCGGAGATCGTCGCGCGACCGTCGCCGATGGGGCTTTGAAATCTTCGCATTTCGCCTATGTAATAGGTGCGCCGGAGCGGTTTTCGTCTGGCGTGGATTCGAGTCGAAACATCGAGAAATCCGGCTTGCCGGGATGGGAGATCGGCCGGTTTGAGTGACTTTGCAAGGACGGGGAATGTCTGACGATACGCGGCACGGGAATGGCGAAGGCGGCACGAACACCGGCGTCATCACAAAAACCAAGCCGAAAACCAAGAAGCCCTCTTTGTACAAGGTGCTTTTGTTGAACGACGACTACACACCGATGGAGTTCGTCGTCCATGTTCTCGAGCGTTTTTTCAACAAGGGTCGGGAAGATGCGACCCGCATCATGCTCCATGTTCACCAGCATGGCGTCGGCCTCTGCGGCCTCTACACGTATGAAGTAGCGGAGACCAAGGTTACGCAGGTGATGGATTTCGCAAGGCAGCATCAGCATCCCCTGCAATGCACGATGGAGCGGGAATAGCGTAGAGTCTGAGTCACTGGGCTGACGATCAGCGGAAGGAAAGGTCTTAAGTGCCGACATTTTCACGCAGTCTGGAGGAAGGCCTTCACCGGGCGCTGGCGTTGGCCAATGACCGGCATCACGAATATGCGACGCTGGAGCATCTGCTCCTCGCGCTGCTGGACGATCCGGATGCGGCCGCTGTCATGCGGGCCTGCAATGTCGACCTCGACATCCTGAGGCAGCAACTCACCAATTACATCGACAATGAACTTTCGAGCCTTGTCGTCGACGATGGCGAGGATTCAAAGCCCACCGCCGGCTTCCAGCGCGTCATCCAGCGCGCGGTGATCCATGTCCAGTCGTCGGGTCGTGAAGAGGTGACGGGCGCCAATGTGCTGGTTGCCATGTTTGCCGAGCGCGAGAGCCATGCCGCCTATTTCCTGCAGGAGCAGGACATGACGCGCTACGACGCCGTGAACTACATCAGCCATGGCATCGCCAAGCGCGCGGAGATGAACGAGTCGCGTCCCGTCCGC
>JAJXZC010000107.1 GCA_021780275.1 Pseudomonadota bacterium | reverse complement strand
GCGCTGATCGCCTTGCGCCGCTTTATTCCGCAGAGCGTTTCCTTGGTCCTGGAAATTCCCGGTTTCCCTTTCGGGGGCATCGCCGAGAAGCTCGGAGGCGAATTTGTCCATCTTGTAAAGGTCGATTTCTGCATCGTCGCCTGTGGCGATGGCGTGAATCAGCGCAACGTTCTCAAACCCGGCTTCGGCGAAGGCTTGCAACGCCCGCCTCACTTCTAGCAGCGCTTCATCACCATACATTCCCAATACGACAGCGCCGCGACCGCGCGGCACAGCATTTTCGCGCGTTCCTGCGAGTTCCATGACGTCGGCCAATGCAAGACCAATAAATATCGGCCCGCGGACAAATCTCATGTTCGCTTCGGCAATCGCATCGAGATCACCTGCTGGCGCGCTTACAATCCAAATGGCGTCCGGGCACTTGAAGTCCCCGGCGGGCAGTGCTTCGTCGACGACGACTATGCGCAGCGGTGGCGCGGTCTCCGGCGTGTCTGATAAGGACAATGCCGCAGCGAACTCGTTGGGCGCGTCGCGCACAATGATTATTTCAGCGGTCGGCGCCTCGGTAAGTGGTTGAAAGCTTTGCGCCCATTCAGGGCAAGCTCCGCCAAATGTCCTGATGGCCAGGATGCCGGCATGGGCGTCGGATGTTGGAGCTTGTCTGGTGTCGCAAACGAAATTCATGTGGTGATCTCGAAACATGGATTGCCCCGAATTTCAGGTCGCAATGCGTCAATGACGGTCGTGGATCATTTGCAGTACTTCTATCCGAATATTTTTCTCGCCGTAAGAAGCTACGTCCGAAATTGTCGGGCCGATGGCGCAATCTCGATTTTGTTGAGTACGACGCGGCATCCCCGGTCAAAAGCGAACGAGAGCCGCAAGATTTGCAGAGGAATTTCATCATGGCCATTGGCAATGCGGTACAGCGCGGTTCGTTTGTCTACATTTACGATGAGAAGGGGCGGCAGATCGCTTCCGTCGGCGCGGGCAGCGGCCCGAAGGATGGATTGACCGGGTACACCTCGTCGACCGTGAACGTTCGCCGGGGATCGTTCATCTACAGCTATGACCAACACGGGCGGCAGATTTCGTCGACACCTGCGCGCTGACCGTACGCGTTGAAAATCCCTTGAAATTGGAGCGTCTGAACGTGTCAGATTGTCATGCATCGAATGTGGCTGATGCCGGCATCGAAGACCGCGCCATTGGCGCATTGGTTGGCCTTGCCGTCGGCGACGCGCTGGGGACGACGTTGGAGTTTTCTCGCCGCGACGCCCATTCTCCCGTGATCGACATTGTTGGCGGCGGCCCGTTTCGCCTCAAACCGGGCGAATGGACCGACGACACCAGCATGGCGCTCTGTCTCGCGGATTCGTTGCTCGCCAATTCCGGCTTGGAAGAGCGCGACCTCCTCGATCGCTTTGTCCGTTGGTGGCGTCAGGGCGAGAACAGCGTCAACGGCCGTTGCTTCGATATTGGCGGAACGACGTCGCAAGCGCTGTCCCACTATGTGAGGCACGGCCAGCCAATCGGAGTTGGGCCGGACGACAGATACCTGGCGGGAAACGGCTCGCTCATGCGCCTGGCTCCCGTCGCCATTTTCGCGGCGCCTGACATGGGCGCCGCCACTCGCCTTGCCGAACGCCAGAGCCTCACGACCCACGCCAATAGGGTGGCTGCGGAAGCCTGCGGCCTGTTCGCCGCGATGCTCGTCGAGGCGATGGTCGGTCATGGAAAACACGAAGTTCTGCGAACCCGTTCTGCGGCGCATGCGGATCTCGAAGAGGTGGCGGCCGGAACCTGGCGTCACAAACCGCGTGAAGCCATTTCTTCGAGTGGTTATGTGGTCCATACGCTGGAGGCGGCGCTTTGGTGTGTCGCGCGCACGAGCAATTTTGCCGATGCATTGGTGCTGGCGGTCAACCTAGGAGACGATTCCGATACGGTTGGCGCCGTGACTGGTCAGTTGGCCGGAGCGCTCTATGGTCAGAGCGGCATTCCCGCGCGTTGGCTCGATGTCCTGGCGTGGCGAGAAGAAATCGAGCAGCGCGCGATTTCACTGCTCTGCGCTGGCGCCAGCGTCCGCCGTAGCGAGGGCCGCAATTGAATCCACTTGATGCGTTGGTCGCGGCGTCCGACCGGCTGGTCGCCTTATTGCAACCGATCGCCAGCGAATTTGAGCGGGCGACCAGCCTGTCCGCCTATCGTCTGGCTGCATTTCTCTATCGCGCCTGCATTTTTTTCATGGCAGGCTCGGCATTGATCGGTGCGAGCCGCCGTATCGTTTTCATCGCAGGGTTGGTTCAGCTCGGCGCCAACCCGTGGGTCTTTGCTCCCCGCCTCATCAAGGACGGGCTTTTTCTCGCCTTTTGTTTCCTCGCGAAAATATTCGTCGACCGCTGGGTCGTCGAATGCGGTCGCCTCGCCGACAAGGCGGAATGCGGATCGACGCCCCTCGGTAACAGCATGCGCGAGCATCCGTTTCATCGCGCACAATCGCTTTTCCTGATCGTGATCGCGGCGCAAGAGGCACGATGGTTGTTCGATCTGTCGCCGACTCTCCTCGGCTGCTTTTGCGATGTTGCGCGGGCGCTCTGGCCAATCTTGGGCATCCTCGCTTGCCATTTCCACGCCTGCCAGAGCGCGCCGCGTTCCTGGCGCCGTCGTCTGCGACCGATTCTGGCGCAGTCATACTGAAGAATAATCACGAGAAAACAATTTGAAGTTGCAATTCGAGCGTTCCCGATGGACGCTCGACAAACAAGGACGTCAGCGTGATTTCCTGTTCTGACTCATTTCGAGCACGCATTCATCGCGGCGCAGACCAGATTGGAGGCACGTGTGTCGAGCTGGCCTATGACGGCGCGCGTATTCTGCTCGATCTCGGCAAACCGCTCGACGCTGATGAAACAAGCCCGGATCTTCTGCCGAAGATCGAAGGCCTCGGCGCGTCGCCCGACAAAGGCCTGCTGGCGATCGTCATCTCGCACGGCCACGTCGATCACTGGGGTTTGACGCCGCTGGTCGAAAGGCAGATCCCCGTAGCGATGGGC
This sequence comes from Pseudomonadota bacterium, assembly GCA_021780275.1. The sequence goes on along the minus strand of JAJXZC010000107.1, from coordinate 15,869 downwards.
GCCGCCACGCAACGCATTCTTCGGGCTGCCGCGCCGTTTCTGCCGCAGGGCTACGCGCCGGAGAACACGATTGAATTGGCCGACCGCCGGACGATCCAGATCGGCCCATTCAGCGTCACGCCTCTCCTGGTCGATCATTCAGCCTATGACGCTTATGCGTTGACGATCGAAGCGGGTGACAAGCGGCTGTTCTATTCCGGCGATATTCGCGGACACGGGCGGAAGGCCAAGCTGTTTGAGGCCATGGTGCGCCAACCGCCCAAGGCGATCGACTCCATGCTGATGGAGGGATCGAGCCTCGGCCGGCTCACGCTAGAGACGCGGTTTCCGACGGAAGTGGAGATCGAACAGCGTTTCATTGCGGCGTTTTCGGCGCCGGGCTTTGTGGCGGTCTCGGCGTCCGCCCAGAATATCGACCGGATCGTCAGCCTTTACCGGGCCTGCAAGCGAACGGGGCGAACGCTGATCCTCGACGCTTACGCCATGGAGATTTTGCGCGCCACGCAGAACGAACATTTGCCGCAAGTCGGCTGGCCCAATCTCGCGGTTTACATTCCCGAGTATCAGCGCCGGCAAATCGCCCGTAACGAAATGTTCGACCTGCTGCCGATTTACAAGCCTGCAAGAATCTATCGCGCTGCCATTGCAGACATGCGCGACAGGGCCGTCATGCTGTTTCGCCCAGCCATGCTGGCGGATGTTGACGAAGCGCAACTGTGGAATGGCGCCAGGGCAATATGGTCGCAATGGGAAGGCTATCTCAAAGAAGGAGCGGGCTCGAAGCTCGTCAGCGAACTCAAGGCGCGAGGGGTGCCGCTGGAGCGGATTCACACGTCCGGGCACGCGGACATCGCTGACTTGAAGCGCCTGTCGGAAGCGGTTTCTCCCAAGAGGCTGGTTCCGATCCATACGTTTGACGGCGACCGCTTCGCCGAGTTTTTCGCAAATGTCGTTCGCCGCAAGGACGGCGAGTGGTGGGAGGTTTGAAATGCAAAAGATATTTCGAAGAGGTCTCCGCTCCGAGGCGCTTTCGACGCTGCGCGCAATGGCGGAAGCCACTGAAGAAAACTGGTGGAAGGAGCTCTTAAGGCTTTGGACGCCTTCGGGACGCGGCGACGGTCTGCGACTGGCGGTTCGGGAAAATACGCTCGACTTTTACCGGCAGGGCAATGTGGTTGCGCATGTCGGCTTTGGAAGATGCAAGAAGGGCGAATGCGCACCTGCCTACGTGAAAACCCACGTGAAATACCTTCGGGGCGAAAGCGCCGGCGATAGCTACGTCAAGTTGATGCAGGGCGCCGACGGCTGGAATTGGAGCGACGGCGGTGCGCTGACTTCGTTTGGCGCGATCAAGGAGAACATTGACGCGCGAATGAAGGGCGTTCGCGATGGTGGCTCCGAGCGGAAAGGCATGGAAAAGGTTGGCGTCGACACAATCGTGGGATCGAATGCCGCTGTCATTGATCTGGAAATGGCGCTTCCACTTGATGCTGCCATCCCTGGTAGCGTCGGCGCGCCTCGCATGGACCTCGTAGCGCTGGAAAGGCACGGCAAAGAAATTCGCATCGTGTTTTGGGAAGCGAAGACTTTCGATGATCCGAGACTTCGCATTGATGGCGACGCCGACGCCGAGGTGGTCGGTCAGTTGAAAACTTACGGCAAATACCTCGCGAACAGCGCTTGGCAGGTCGCTATTATCAGAGCCTATCGCGAGACCTGCGAACTCTTGAAGGAGTTCTGGTCCATGCGCGGGGAACGTGGGCCGCTTCACCCGCTCGTGGACGCCGCACGGCTAGGCGATCTGAAAATCGACGAAAAACCTCGTCTGGTTATTTTCGACAATGGAACTCGCGAGAACATCGATGCGGATCATTATTGGCGGCGTCATCGCGACAAACTGACGAGCACAGGCATAGAACTCCTCGTGAAAGACAGCGCCGGCCAGATCACCCTTCCTATCTGGCAGTTTACGTCAGCTCAATGCGCTGCGTTGGCGGCGTTCGAAGATACATTTTCGTCCCCGGATTTCGTCTTTTCGAAATTCGAAGAATCGTCGAAGGCTGATGATGGCGTCATCACCTTGGGCGAGGAATTGCTCACGGTCGACGCTGAGCGATTCGTGCATTTCGCTTACGATTCTGGCTGGGTGCTCGCCGGTTTCAACTGGTCGGACTGGATGACGAGCGACGAGGGGCTGTTCTATCGCTCATCGCCTCAGAACCTGAAGGAGGCTTCCGGCGAACAGATTGCCAAACTGCTCACGACCTTTGTGCGCGGCGATCGGTTTTCCGAAGGAACTTTATCGGAAGCCGCCGACGCCGGTTTCTTGACGGCAATGATGCGCCGAGCCGATAAATTGGCGCGGGCAAGCGCTTGATCGGCATGGGCTACGATATCATTGGCGATGTCCACGGGCAGGCAGATAAGCTCATCAGCCTGCTCAAAAAGCTTGGCTATCGTGAAACGAACGGCGCCTGGCGCCATCCAGAGCGATCGGCGATTTTCGTCGGCGACCTCATCGATCGCGGCCCCAACCAGGTCGCGACGGTCGATCTCGTGCGAAGGATGGTCGACGCGGGCTCGGCGCGCTCCATCCTCGGCAATCACGAATTCAACGCCATCGCCTGGGCGACGCCCGACCCGGACTCGCCTGGCGAACACTTGCGGCGGAGAGGACGCGCGGGCAATCGGGCGCAGCACGAGGCCTTTTTATCGGAGGTCGAAGGCCAGCCGCTGCACAACGAAATTATCGCCTGGTTCAAGATGTTGCCGCTGTGGCTGGATCTCGGAGACATCCGCGTCGTTCACGCCTGCTGGAATGACGCGTATATCGAGCAGTTAAGGCCAGCCCTCGGCCCCAACAACACACTGACTGACGAGATGATCGTTTTGGCCAGCCGCGACGGCCATTGGGTCTTTGAAGCTGTAGAGGCTTTGTGCAAGGGCTTGGAAATCGACCTGCCCGAAGGGGCAAGTTTTCACGACAAGGACGGACACGTGCGCCGCTCGGCGCGCGTCAAATGGTGGGCGCCCGATTTCTCCTCGCTGCGAAATTCGACGTTAGCGCCGGAAAGCGTGCTGGCGAATATGCCCGATATTCCATTGCCACATGACCCTCGGCTGTCGCCGTATGTCGGCCCTCCCGTCTTCTTTGGCCACTATTGGCTCACTGGGACGCCAACTCGGGCGGGTAGTCGATTTGCCTGCGTCGATTACAGCGCCGGCAAGGGCGGACCACTGGTTGCTTATCGTTGGGACGGCGAGAGCGAGTTGCGAAGCGATCATTTCGCATTCACCGAAAAAGATTGAGCCAAAGCCGCAAATTTCCGGTCTGACGATCGGTCGTACTTTGAAGGTCGATGCGCGTCATAGAACCAGTGTTCGCCTCAGGTTCTTGCGCGTTGGCGGCTCGGCGAACGCGGAGACATCGTCCCAGATGCGCGTACCGTAGAATGCCTATACTCTTCCACGTCAACCGGCCTTCGGAAACGTTTGCGGCAGATAAAGGTTAAATTATAGAATTGCACAAGGGGTGTTAATGTCGACCGAAGTACAAAATGTTAAATTCCCTCACGCCAACGGATTCGAAGCTTCTCTCGACGATTTTGAACACCACTGGAAAGGTTGGGTCGGCCCAGGGCGACCGGCGCATAGACTTGAACTCGAAGAGGTGTTGCCAATTCTGAATCGAAAATGCAGCTTCGACGATCTCATTGAACAGAATTGTGACCGGGGGTTTGATGCACTTTGCCGTTTGATTGTGCCCAGGGCATACATGAATGTCATGCAGGCATCGAACGAGTTTTTCGAAATCAATAAGAAGTTTTTCGCGATTACTGAAGTGGAAAACCCGGCGACTAGGCGGATGGTAAGGGCAGTCCAGCTAAAGGGGCGCGCCGCGCCGGGTGCAGCTGCAACAACAGAAAGCGACGCTACAATAGTAGCTAGTGAAACTGAAGTTCCAATTGATCAGAGGTTTAACCTTTTTGTCGAACTTTCTAATGACGAGGAGGTGTGGCTTGGATGCGATGTTAGAGCATATTTGCGTCCAATCGTCAGTGATCCGGGTTTGGCTAGCGAAATCGAATTGCACTTGCCTGTAGGAAACCTGAATCGGGCGGGTGTTTTCGCTTTGGTCAAAAATTTAAATGTGAGCACACTTAATTGCTGCCTCGCCATTATCGCTTGGGGCGGCATGCGCAGAGATCACGCCCGAAGCTTTTTCGCATGCAGATCTGATTGGCTCGGATTGGCCGACGATCTGAGATGCAGGGAGTTCGATCGCGCCGAAGCATATAATCACTTTGTCGGACTCCGACGCCAAAGAAAATTGCCGGGAATGGGTCCTGCATACTTCACCAAGCTGCTCTATTTTCTAAGCGCCCGCTCGGGGCGTCCTGGCTTGATTATGGATCAGTGGACTGCGCGTTCAGCAAATTTTCTGTCCGGGAAAAACCTTGTCGATTTGAATGACGCCGGTGAGAACGCTTACGCAGTCTCCGACCTGAACACTGGCGCGACCTATGAACAGTTCTGCGCTTTCCTAGAATACATCGCCAAAAAGATGAATACGACAGCTGAGTTGGTCGAGCTTCGCATGTTTTCAGAAGGGCGCGGCCGCGGCAGGTGGAGAAATCTCATCAAGCAGTTGACTTGAGCGCAGCTTGTCAGAGCCGCACGATCGAAGTTGTCCGAGAATTTTTATCACCTGAACCTGACGCGAAAGCGGCGCCCACAATTCGGGAGGGGGCGCCTGACATCGCGTTTCTGTCGAAGGCGACACACATTATCGGAGCACAGACATGATTTGATCCATTTGGAAAGCCGCATCCGCTTTCCGATTGACCGGCGGAATATTCCAGCCGAGTTATCGCGCAGATATAAACAGAGAATCTGGTTGATCGCCTCATCATGACCGCACTGCTCCTCGAAGACGCTTCCGACGCCTCAATCGCCACCGCCCTTCACCGCCGCACTCTGCGTGCCGGAGGCGACGACAGTCGCGACGAGAAGTGGCTGCAAGATCTGTTGTTTAGGCACCCTGAACTATTGCCCCTCGACGAAATAGACCCAGACGCCGGGGCGATCTTGCCGCTCTGCCGCGAACTGCCTCTGCCCCGCGCGGGTGGCTCGGTCTTCCCCGACCTTTTGGGCGTGACGCGTTCGGGACGGCTGGTCATCATCGAATGTAAGCTGTGGCGGAACCCGCAGGCCCGTCGCGAGGTCGTCGCGCAAATTACTGAATACGCCGCATTGCTGCGCCGGTGGAGCTACACCGATCTCACCGAGCGGTTGAAGCAGAAGGAGCGCTGGTCGGGCATCCACCCGCTTTACGAGCGCGCCCGTGCTATGTGGCCTGATCTGAGCGAAGCCCGCTTCGTTGATGGCGTGACACGCTCATTGGCTAGCGGCGATTTTCACCTGCTCATCGTCGGAGATGGAATACGCTCGGATCTTGTAGCGCTGGTTGAACACATGGCGGGCAGCCATGCCGGTCTTGCCCGGTTGGGGCTGGTGGAAATATTGTTATGGAGCGACGGCGCGGGCCGAACCGTGGTGCTCCCCCGCGCGGCCTTGCGGACAGAAGTGGTGACCCATCGGGTGCTGCTCTCCGAGACCGGCCAACCGGTCGTCGTCGCCCCGGAGCCATTGACAAACATGGACGAGGAAGCGGGAGACCAAGGCGGCGCAACCTCGCCAAGAGACCCAGTAAGAATGGCGGACAACCGGGCCTTCTGGCAGCGTTTCATAGACGAGGCGCGGTTCGAGCACGCGGATCAGCCTGCGCCGCGCCACGGAGGAAACAACAGCGCCCGTTTGGCTATGCCGGGCGTTGCGCCGTGGATCACCGCCTATCGGCTCGCCGGCGGCGAGATAGGCCTGTTCCTTCGCTTGACCGGCGAACAGGGACGGTTGGTATTTTCGCAACTGGAGGCCGAAAGCGTCGCCATGCGAGCAGAGAGCGGACTGAACATAAGGTTCGATCTCAAGCGCGAAGAGCCGTTCCTCGCGCTGGTTCAGGTCTATGTGATGCGCGCGGACCTTGGGGGCGACGAAGAAGAATTGGCCTGGATCAAGGCGGCCGCAGACCGTTTTGTATCCGCGGTCAGACCGCGCCTCAAAGCGCTCTGCGTGACGCCTGCCTGAGCGCGCATGGTCAAGGCGCGATCCTCCTGGCGCGCCGCCGCGCAGGTTCGCTCCTGTTACGTGACCGCAGGCGCAGTCTCCTGTTCGATGATCAGCACTTCGCCAGAGATCGGCAGGTGCAAGGCCATGCGCACGCGCTTCGGCGCCTCAGCCGCCGCCTGCAAAGCCTCGCCATAGAGTTGCAGCTGACCTAGGTATTTCTCCGCCTGCGCCTGCCATTGGCTGGCGCCGCCCGGAAAACTCTTGTGGTCTATGACGACGATCTCATCCTCCGTCTCCACCACAGCGTCGATGCGGCCCGACAACGTCCGGCGGTCGATCCGGCGCGTGATCGGAGCCTCGCGGCGCAGGACGCCTTTCGGCCAACGCGTGTTGATGAAGATGCGGAAGCGATCCCCCATGATGACGACGTCGCGCGGGTCGAGGCCGGTGACGCCCCAGGCGTCCAACAGACATTTTGCCAGCGCGATACGCTTTTCCGGCGCAAACGCGAGATCGTCAGCGGCGAGGAAGCGGTGCAGCGCCTCGCCGACCTTGTCCATGGCGGGCGTTCCGGCGAAGGGCAAGCGTCCGCCCAAGCTGACCTGTTCTGCGATGACCGTGCCTTCGACCCTTTCGGCGCCGCTGGGCCGCACGGCGAGCGGCGGGAAGACGGGCGCAGGCGCCAGTGCGCTGACGTAATCCTCTGAAGCGTCATCAACACGGGTCGGCTCGGCAGGCGCCACGGTTGCGACGCAGACCTCGTGCTCGACTCCGTTGACGCGCATCGTGGTCGCGTCCGATGGCGGTGCGAGAATCGCAAGGCCGCCGTCCGCTCCCTTCAGTTCATCAGGCCATGCCCAGCCTGTTTTCACCGGCAGCGCAAGCACGAGATAGTCGCGGGCGCGGGTCGCGCCGACGTAGAGGACGCGGGCGCGCTCCTCAAGCTCGATCCGGACGGCCTCCTGCCCCTCCGGCGCGTTTTGCGCGGTGGCGTCAAGAACGACATCCTTCTCCTGCGGTCCGAACGGCCACGGCCACAGCCGCAGCCAGCGATCGGCGAGCGGATCGCGCCAGTCGATGTCATCAGGCGCCAGGTCGCTCATCACATGCAGGCCGAAGGCGTCGGCCTTGGGCTCGCGGTCGAGATCGGTCAGGATCACCAGCGGCCATTCCAGGCCTTTGGAGCGGTGATAGGTTGCGATGATGATCGCATCGGTCGCCTGACTCGCCGGCTGCTTGCCATCCTGTTCGGCCAGCCAGGCGCAGAGGTCTGTGACAGTCGCGGGGGCGCGCGACTGCTTGCGTTCCTCTTCGTAAGTCCCCACGAGCGCGCGCAGGGCGTCGAGGTTGAGCAGGCGATCCGGCGCATTGCCCCAGCGGCGGATGGCGTCGGCGATGCCGCCGGCGACTAGCACCGCGTCGGCGAACTCCTGCGGGCTCTTGTGCGCGCCGCCTTTGGCGATCAAGCGCAATTCCTCAGCCATGGGCACGAGCGCGGCGAGGCTCTCCTTGGCGTCGTCTTCCAGCGCGGCCTCAAACCATTCGGGTTGGCAGTCGCCGACGTGCAGCAGGTTGGCGATCTCAGCCAGCGCCAGGGTGTCGCGCTGGTCGGCGCACCAGCGCAATGCTGCAAGCGCGAGCCGGACCTCGGGCGCGCCGAACAAGCCCCCTCGCTCCAGCGCCACCTTCAGGCCGAACTGCGACAAGGCGCCGGCGAGTTTTTCGCAGCGGTCGTTGGTAGCGCAGAGAATGGCGATGTCGCCCGGCGCCAACGGACGGGACTGGCCATTTTGCTCGACCGGCCATTCCTCCGCCTGGTCGAGCCGTTGCTTGATCCCATTGGCGAGCGCATTCGCACGCGCATCGATCGTCTTGCCCTCAACGCGCCAGACATTGAGCGCCGCCCTTTGGTCGGGCAAATCGGCGCGTCGGACCTTTTCAACCCTCACCGCCTTTTTCGGCAAGCCCATGGCCACAAAGGTTTCGACAAAGGCGTCGTTGACGAAATCCACCACGCCCTTTCGGCTGCGGAAACTCTCATCAAGCGTGTCTCCGGTTCCGCCCATGGCCTCACGGATTTTTGGCGCGACGCGCGAGATCAGTTCGGGATCGGTCCCGCGAAACCCATAGATGGCTTGTTTGGGATCGCCTACCCAGGCGCTGGTTCGCGCGATTTGCGACATCGCTACAAACAGCGCGAGTTGCAGCGGGCTGGTGTCCTGGAACTCGTCGACGTAGACACTGTCGATCCGCTCTGAGAGCGCGGCTGCAAGCTCCGGGTTCTTCAACAGCCCGAGCGCGAGCCGCTCCTGATCGACAAAATCAATCAGGCCCCATTTGCGCTTGTGCGCCTCGTAGGCGAGCATGGCGTCCTCGGCGCAAGCGAAAATCGTCTCGATGTAGGCGCTAACATCGCCGATCAGGCGCGGATGGCGCGCGAAGACGCCGGCAGCCTGACGAAGCGGCTCGAAATGCGCATCGTCAGCCTTCGTGCCGCCAAGCTTCGCCATTCGCACCCAGTCACACCAGATCAGATCGGCGGCCGACTTGCCGCGCAAGGCTTCTCGCAGGTAGTCGAGCGCTCCGGCCGTGCCTTTGGTCAGCCCGTCGTTGTTGGGAAAGCGAGCGAGCAAATTGGCTGCGGCGGCGTCCAGCGCCGCGTCGAGGCTTGCTTCCGTCTCGCCGCCGTATGGCTTGGGCGCAATCCGGCAAATACCCTCGATCGAGCGGCGCGCGAAATCTCGGAACATCTCCGGGGCCATGTCGTTGGCGCGCGCCTTGGCGACGATGTTGTTGACGTCGTTGCGCCAGTCGGTCTGGGCTTTTCCTTCGAACTGCCCGAGACGACGCGCGAGGTCGTCGAGCCGGGACGCATGGCGCGCGATCGCCTCGTCCGCCGCCTTGTTGAAGGTTTTCTTTTGCGCGTCTTCGCTGATGACGTCCGCTACCGGCGAGAGGCCGAGCCCGAGCGCGAACTCCTTGATCAAGCCGCCGCAGACGCCGTTGACGGTGCCGATGCGCGCTCCGAGCAGGCGCACGGCCTGGGGCGCAAGGCCGCTCTTCAAGAGGCGTTCACGGATGCGCTGACGCAGCTCTTCGGCCGCCTTGACGGTGAAGGTGGTCGCCAGGATATTTTCGGGATTGCGGCCGGCGACTACGTCTGCCTCGATCATCGAGGTGAGTTTGTAGGTCTTGCCGGTCCCGGCGGAGGCGGTGACGATGTCTACGCCGTGAAGGGTTTTGCTCTCGGTCATCATGCCCTCGCGCACAGAACTTGGTAATCGCAATAATCGCATTTCGGTGGCGTCAGCAGGATGTCGTCCGCGAACTTGCCTTGCGCGATCCCGTTGTTTTCGAATGTGGCGCGAATTTTTCCGCTGGAAATTTCGTCCATCGCCTGCCGCCAGGCGCCGCTGACCTTGCTCCAGGTGTCGCGCGGGCTCTCTCCGTTGACGGCGACCACCGACCCCGTGAAATGGGTCGCGTTGGTGACGAAGCGTTTTTGGCGCAGCATGAAATAGCCGGTGGCGACGTCCTGGGCGGCGGCGTCAACGTGCCTGGCGTAGACGGCGAGCTGGATGGCGACGCCGTCGGTGATTTCGGCGCGGCGGTACTTGTCGCGCTTCTGCCATTTGAGATCGATGACGACAGCGCGTCCCGCCTGATCCCGCGCGAGAAGATCGATGGCGCCAGTGATCCCGGAGACGGGATCGAGGCTGCCGGCATCGTGAAAATCCTGCTCCATCTCGACGACCTCCAGCCCGTTCGCTCGAAGGAAGCGGGCCAGTTCTCCAAGGGCCTCAGGAATGGTCTGTCGCGCCGCGGCGAGATCGCGCGCGGCGCCGGGCAGCAACAGGGTCGCCGCCATTTGCGGCAAAACGTCTTCCAGCCGGGTCTTCGCCGCCTTCACCGTGTCGTCGGAATCAGGCGGCGCGCCCGGCTTGAACAGGTCTTCGGCAAGCTTATGCGCCAATGTGCCGAACAGGGCGTCCTCGGTTGGCAAGGACTGGCGGTCGCTGCGCCGCAGCCGCGCCGCATATTGCAGCGTCCATCTGGCGGGACAGCTCAAGAGCGAAGCCAGCGAACTCGCCGACTCGAAATCGCGCGCGCCGATCGCATCCTTCGGCGCGAGCCATTCCGTGCGTGGCTGCGGCGCTGAGGCAGCATGAATTTTTTGCCGTGACAACACGCGATCAGCAAGGTGTGGCGTCGCCTCGCGCAAGATCTTTTCCGCGCGAACGCCGATGCGTTCTTCGACGCCTGAACGACCCGCGACAAGGGAGTGCCAAAGTGGGTGCGCCTTCAGGTCCTCACCGCCTGCCGAGGTTGGCCGCACCAGAAGCAGACGCTGCTGTGCATTGCGGATGGGCCGCTCCCACGCAGTGGCGGTGCGGCGGATTGCCAGGGCGGGATCATCGAGCGGGCATCCGGCCGCTTTCATCTCCTCGCGCTCATCAAAATCCCAGATCGTGCGCGCGAACGTTTCGCCGCTGTCGGCGAAACGCCACCACACGATGGTTTGCGCCGCGCCCCAGACCGCGCCAGGATGTTTGACTGCGCGCCACGGCGCGGCTTCTGCGCAAGCCGAGGGATCGTTGACTCCAGCGCCGACGATCTGTTCGATCATGCGCTCGATCAGCAGTCGGTCGAGCTTTTCAAGTTCCGTCGCGTCGATGGCGGTAACGAAGTCGCTGGCGGCTGTCGAAAGCGCCATGAAGAGTTCGTCGTGCGATGCGCCATAGCGTGTTGCGGCCCAGGCGCCGACACGATTGGCGATGTCGCGGGCGGCCGCGCGCGGCATGCCGACATTGGGATCGTGGCGATCCGGCGCGATGAAACGGCGCCAGGTTTCGATGGTTTTCGCGCGCTTGCCGGCAGGTTCTTCCGGCTCCTTTTCCGCGAGGCGCTTTTCGATGTCCCCAAAAGTCTCCAGCCAGCGTGGGCCGCCGACGCCGGGGCTTTCGGCAATGCAGGACGCCAGCATGTTTGCGGCCCAGCGCGGCAAAGGGCTGACCGGCAGCAGCAGGAAGTCCAGGAGGCTCCTGGGATCGGGAGGATCCCACGCCAGCGCGAAGGCGAGAGGCAGCACCTGCAACAAGGCGCGGTGGGGCGATATTGCCGATTGTCCGAGGCGCGGCAGGCCGGCGCGATGCAAGGTGTGGTCAAGCAGCGTCGTATCGCCACCGAGCACAAAAACCAATCCGTCGTTTTGGTCGGGAGCGGCGGCCAGCCAACCGGCGAGCGCTTCGGCGGCGACCATTTCTGTGTCGGCGGTCAGCAGGCAGACCGAGCCATCGCCAGAAAGCTCCGGTCGGAGGTCTTCGCCATTGAAAAGCGCCAGCAGGCGCGCAAGATCGTTGTCGCCCGAAATCGGAGTCTCCGTCCTGACGACGATCGCGACCCCGCAGGATTCCAGCGCCTGCAAAAGCCGCCGCCAGCCAGCCGGCAGGTCTGCGCGGGCGTCGATGAGTTCGATGGAAACGAGCGGAAGTTTTGGCCTGTCCGCCAGCGCGGCGGCAGCCGCATTCAAACGATCGGCAATACCGGCCGGCAGTGGCGGTCCACTGGTTTCGGCGGCGGCAAGATCGGCGATCCGCCGAACCAGCCCAGCCTTCCCGGGGAGCCAGCCCGCTTCAACCAACTCGTCGCGCCAGGTCAACAATTCGCGCGCGGTCGCCCATGAGTCCTTCTCAAAAGACTTAGACCAGAACCTCTCGCCTGCGGCTTCCAGCTTGCGCCGGTAGACAGCGATGCGCTTGACTCCTGCAACCGCAGGAACGCCGAGGCCGAGTATGGTCTCCACATGATCGAGCAGCCGCATGGGACCGACCACCGCTGCATCAACGCAGGCAGAGTCCATGCCGGGATGCTCTGGCCAGGCGCTGGCATCGGCGAACCAGGAAAAAACTAGGCGAAGCGGCATGGCGGCGACCTATGGGCTAAGTAATCGAAAAAGGAGCGAACGGGAGGCTAAACGGCGAGGGCGTCAATTGCGGACGTGGGCATATTCAGCACATTCTCTAGCCAAGCGGAAGCAATAACGACTGGCTTTTCCTTCCCGCTCAACGGCGCCGACAACCATATCCGCTCCGCGCGCTAGCGGCTGGCGTTACAGGGCCGTCGCTCGTTTTAAGTCGTCATGCTCAAACGCGCTGGCCATGCGATTGATCTCGACCGCGCGCGCGCCGACGGATCGAGCGGTATCGCGCCAGGTCGCTGTAACGGTCGCAACTTCCTTGATGACCGCGCGGGCTTGGGCCAGCGTCAAGGCGAAGAACTCGGACGCGGCCTCCAACAGGTCGAGGGAGCAGGTGCCCTCATCGAGATCGATATTGGTCGTCAACACCCGCGCTTTGAGATCGGACGGGACAGGATTGAGGTCGTAGGCTGGGGAGAGCGACCATCCGGCTTTGCCTAGCCACAGGAAGCCGTGGTTACGCAGGTGGTCGTCCACATTTGAGATCAGCACATTGAAGACGACGCGGCGGTAGAGCGCATGGGCGTCTGATTTTCCTTGGGCGCCATGTTCCGCGAGAGCGTCAACGATTTCGGGGTAGCTGCCGCGCTCGCCGTCCTTGGCGCCCATCATCGCCATGGCCGACAAGAACGGGATGCGGATGGCGCCGTGGCGATCGAAACGGCGCGACAGCATGACCTTCTTCCCGGCGACATCAATCAGCTTATGCGTGGGCGTGGCGATGCCGGCCTGGCCCGCGAGACGCAGCGCGATTTCTTCCCAGGTTTCCATGCTGTAGTCGTCGGTCTCCTTCGGGAACTTGGCGATCGAGAGGCAGCCGTGCTGGTCGATCACCGACGCCTTCGGGCGCGCGCCACCCAGAGAGGAGCCGGGAGCGAAAATGAGTTGGAGGTCTTCGTCGGATTCTTCGTCGCGAAGAATTCGCTCGGTGATCTGGAGCAGGCGGCCAAGCTCGATCAATGCGGGCACGCCCGCGCGGATTGGCGCCTGGAATTCCTCATTTCCGACCCAGCGGAAACGCAGCGCGCCGAGCCGGGTCTCGTCGGCAACGCCCAGCAGGTAGTCGCTTTCCGCGAGTGTGCGAACGGCGCGGCCTTCGCGTTCGGCAAGGCGGCGCTCAGCTCGCTGCATCAAACGGCGGCCCCACGTGTCAGGCGCTGAATCGCCGATCGAACCGAACGTCGCGAGACTGGCTGGGGGTGCGAAGGCGCCACGCCCCAATGCAAGGGCTGGCTCCAGCGAGAACCGGTCAGCGTCCTTCAACCATGCGTCGCCATATTCGAAGAGAATGGACTCCGTGCCGCGAACGCGATTGCTCCGCGCCAGCCCGATCCGCCGCGTGCGGCCGGCCAGATCGATGTGAACCTCGAAGTCAGTCATCGCGAGACGATCCCGCCGGCCGCTTGAGATGGACGTGTTTGGGCAGATCGGCGCTGGCGAGGGCCTGTCCAACGCTATCGTTGCCGATGTCGGCGATCTGGCTCAGACCGTCGAGCAGGCCAAGCGCAAGCAAGACGCCAGCGTAAATGCCAATGCCGACATTGGCGTCGCCAGCTTCAACTTTTTGAAGCGTGGAGCGAGAGGTGAAGGCGCGCTCGGCCACAACGGCCATCGGTAGACGCCGACGGCGGCGGGCATCGTGAATGTCAGCGCCGAGTTTGCGCAACGCGCGCCGAACTGCGGCTGGGGGATTGTGAGGAGTAGGCATTTGCAACCTTCGCACTTCATATCGTCATAATATGTAGCACGAAGATTACATTTATTCCAGCGATCGTCCGCTATACACGCTTTTTCCGGCCCCGCCGCGCGGCGACGCGCTCGGAGCGCGCCACAGCTTTGCGCTTGTCCTCGTCGGCGTCCATCTGATCGATATCCGCCTTCATCATGTCGATAATGCCCTGAAATGGCTTAGGTCGATCAGGATCCGACATGTCTGGATGAAAGCCGCGCGCAGCCGCTGCACGCCCGAGGTCTCTCAGCGATGCGCCAATTTCTTTGGAAGTCGCCTTCGCCACTTTGGGTTTTTTCGGATTTTTCGGTTCCGGCTTGACCTTGGGGCCACCTAATCTTTCGATCTCGGCTCGCAACTTGTCCCGATCCCGAAGGAGAGGATCAGCCTTGATCGCTGCCACAGCGAGTTTGTCGATCCACTCGTTCCAGGCTTTCATCATCTCGACCTTTCTGGCGAGATGCGTGCGGCGGTCGTAATGACGGCCACCGACCGTGTCCGCACGGCCTTCGGCGTGATCGAGGATGATTTCAGGCTCCTCGTCGGCGAAACCGAGAACGTCCTTACCATAGGTGAAAAATGCGCGCCGGACATCGTGCAAAGAGCAAAGAATGCCGGGCAAGTTCAGGAGCGCGTGGCTCAACGTCGACGGATGCATATGAGGGTATTTTGGCTCCTGGCCAGCCCGGCGCACGCGCGTTGCCGCAAAATAGTAATCGGATACGACGGTCGAGGCGCGTTTGCATCTCTCCAGTTGCCCAAGCAACCTTTCCGGGATCGGAACAAGATGCGGCATCGTTGAAGGGCTGTGGTGGACGGCTTTGCGGCCTTTCATGAAATAAGGCGGCACGACCCACGCGATCCAGTCGCCATCGATCGGAACGTTCGGTATTTCGGCTTGTCGGATCAACTCCATGTTCGACTGAGCGATCGCGACCACCGTCGACCGCCGCTGCGCGGTCCGCAAGAGCAAATCCACCGCTGTATTGAGTGGCAGAGGGAAGACCTGCATATCGACAATGGCTGCGATCCGGCCAAGCTCTTCCGGCGTCGGCAAAGAGGTGGCGCTATCCTCGATCTCCTGAGCCCTCGCGGCGGTGAGGCGAGGGCGGTCGGGCGGTTGCACGTCGGCGATCTGCCCTTTTGCGACGCCTGACAGCTTTTTCTGGCCCGGCTTGGCGCACCAGTTGAACAATGCCCGGACGACGCGGTGAATGCCTTCCGCCGACGTGTAAGCGCCCCGGTCCCCGATCTTGTTCAGGACCCTTTGAACGTCGCTATCATCGATTTCGCAGATGGGGCGATCGCGCAGCTTCTTCCATTCCTTCTCGTCCTTCAGCTTCCAGGAATAGTCGTCGACGGTCGCGATCGCGCGCGTCTTGCTCTTTTCCTCAAGAAAGGCGTCGACCGCCTGATCGAAGGTCCAAGTCGACGCGGGCTTGGCAAGTGGCATTACCGGATCAATGGCGACCCCGGTCCTGCGCTCGATGTGTTCGGTCGGATCGGTTCCGTGCCGGCAAAGCTCGCGCGCCTCGCGCGCTATCGCCCTGTAGAAGTCCGGGTCATGAAGGGTCGCCACACCGAGGTCCCAGCGTGTCGGTTTACCGCGCAGATTGACCCGAAGGGACCAGCGGACCCCACGCGGGCCGACGCGCAGAATGAGGCCTTGTGTCTCCAGATCGGACCGGTCGTAGGTCTTCTTTTCGGCAGAATCCTTCACTGCGGAAGCGATGGTTGCCTTGGTTATCCTAGCCTTCATGCCATTTTTTCTCGGGCGATACTCGGGCGATTGCCCCGAAATTTGTGCTCAAAAGGCGAATCCGTCAATTTTGACAAAAGTCGCCTGTGTATGGCGGAATATATAGGATTTTTGGTGATTTGCGCAACCCCATCAGACCCCATGATTTTTGTGGAGCATCTGACTTTTAATCAGAGGGTCCTGGGTTCGAGTCCCAGCGCGCTCACCACCGTAAAATCAATATGTTAGTGGTGGTTTTGGTTTCGTGTTTTTGGTCAAGTTAAGCCAAGGATAAC
>JAJXZC010000536.1 GCA_021780275.1 Pseudomonadota bacterium | reverse complement strand
ATTAACCCTGACCCTCCCCACCCGGATAGAGCGGCACGATTTGCGCCATGTTGAAATCAGCGCCCGGAGGCGGCGAGTTCGCGGCGTTTTCCTGGATAAAAGATACAGTTCCGTCTTTTGCCGCTTTGGCGTCAGAAATCGCTTTCGCGCGGCGCATGAAAATGAACCCAGCGATGAAAACCGCCGCCGCGATCAGCAAGAACAGCATTTGCTCTTTCGAGAGATTTGAAAACTCAAATTTCATGCCATCTGTTCCTTGATTTCAGGCCCGAACATCCACAGAGCCACGCCGATCAGCACAAGCGCCATGAGGCCTAGTCCGCCGCGAATGAAGAAATCCGATACGGCTCCGAAAAAAGAATTTGTAATCCCTGTGGCGGTCGTATCCGCCGCCGCACCGGCTTTCACCACGTCCGATCCAGCAGCTGTCAATCCGCTTTGCACGGATTTTCCCGCGATTTGTCCCGCGCTGGAAATGTCCGTCACCGTGACGGGAGCGCCCCCAGCGGAATTGAAGTTAACATTCGGGTTTGCTGTCGCCGACGGCGACGTATTTCCACCAAAAAGCTGCGCGAATTGCGGGAGGGTTTGCCCGGTCGGCGTCGTTCCCCCCAGGATATTTCCCGCCGCGCCAGGAAGGGACGCCGCGCCCACGCCGCTAGGCGTCGTTCCATTCGTATCCGAGAAAAAGGTATTTCCGCCGATTGTAATTCCGTTGCCGGAATTGAGCGCATTGATCGCCCATCCTGCCGTTGACCCAGGCGCGGCGTAAAACATCGCATTGCCGGCGACATTCGGATTTGAGCCATCGAGAATGGATTGCGCCGCTGAAAGAGCGCCCGCCGAAGGCGTCGATTGACCTTGGAATTGATTTGCCGCGAGCGCCTGCGACATGATATCGGAACCATAGCCGCCATAATTCGCGGCTGCGCGGTTTGCCATGACGTTGCCAATAGCCGCCCATCCTTGCGAACTTGAGCTTTCGCCCTGTAAAATGCTGGCGAGCGTAAAGACATTAGAGCCGCTGTAAGTCGGCGTTCCTACATAAGCCATATCACGCGCGCCTTTTCTTCCTGCGTTTTCCCGCGACCGCGAAAGCAATCGCCACGGCCTTGCGCATAGGTTTTCCCGCGCGAATTTCTGTCCTGATATTCGCGCGGATCGTCTTTTTCGATCTGCCTTTTTTCAAAGGCATGTTCGCCTCACAAAGCGGCGGCGATATCGCCGAAAATCTGCTTGAGCGCCGGAGCCATGCCCGGATTGTTCGCTTCGAGCTCCTTGATAAGTTCAGCAAGGACCTTGCCGAGGATCGGCGCGAGAAGCGGCAGAACGTCGGAAAGAAGAATAGCAGGCATGGACAAAGCTCCTTTTTCAACAGGTCCAGACGGCGCCACGCCGCCAGGAATTTCGGTAGATGAGGGTGCAAGGATTATAGGCGGAATCCGCGATTGCGCTAATACAGAATAAACCGACTGCGCATAGGCGATGCGGATTTGCGGAACGCGGCCTGCCTCAGCCGGGCGCTCGAATTCGTCGCACCAATCGAGCGCCAGCGTCGCGACGCCGCGATCAGAATTGCGGTAGGCCCAAAGCCCCGAAAAATCGTTTTCGCATTCGTAGATCGCAAATTTGCATTGGATCGGAACTTCGCGCCAATCGACGCCATAATGAACGGAAAATCGCTTAAGCGCCGTCAATCGTGATACGCCTGGCGCGTCGCGCCATTGCCAAAGCCCGTCGCTCCCATCCTTGCTTGGCGCGATTGGCCGCGCCCCGCTTTCCAGCATGGCGTTTCCAGCCATCGCCGCCGCGAATTTTGCCGGAACGCCAAGAGAGACAAGCTCTTTTGCGACTTCGACGCCGCGCGCCTGCAATTCCGGATTAATCATTTTCCTGCTCCTATGGCGCGAACATATAGGCAAGCCACGCGAGTTTCAGCCAGGGCTTGCCGAAAAAAGCGATGCCCAGGGTGACGACAGCCAGCGCGACGCCGATCCATGTCAAGGCTGCGTCGCCTTGTCCCGACAGCCAATTGTCAATCGGCGCAACCCAGGGCAAATCGCTATATTTCATTTCGTGATCCCATAGCGGAAAAGCTCGACGACAGCCGCCGCGAGCGTCGAGAAAAAGGCCGATATCTCCGCGACCTGATGCCACGTCACAGAGCCGGTTTGCAACGTGGTCATGCGGTCGAAAAGACGATCAAGCTTCGTCTCGATCCGCGTCAAACGCGCGTCCGTGTCATTTATGGGCGACATGCGACCAAAACCCTCCGATCAGCGCCGCGAAAAATCCTGAAATCTCAAGCGAATGTTCAGCGGTCAAATAGCCTTTCGCAATCGCGTAGCCGCCCATGATTTTCAGGACAGTTCGCGCGAGAGAGGCTTTCTGTCCGTCCGTCATGACGAGGCCGGAGGCTTCCAGGAGCCTATTGTGGTCGCGAGCGTATTGAGCGTCGAGCTTCCCGTATTCGGGTTATAGGCGTTCGGATTGCCGATAGTGATCGATTGCGTCGTAGGCGTCGCCGCCTTGGCGAGAGCCTCCGGCGACGACATAAAGTCTTGTAAAATCTGTCCGGTCGTTTGCGATTGCGCCGCCGTATCCCAATAAGTCTGCCCGGCCGGCGCGAGAGGGCGTCCAAGCACGGCCTGGGAAATTTCCGATACAATATTCGCATTTGCAGGCGCTGAAAGGTTCAGGCCCGCAAGGCCAGCGAGATTGCTCGCGCCTGCCGCGCCGCCGCTGCCAACGCCCCCTCCCGCGCCAGACAAGCCGGTCATGCTTGTCGCGCCGAGAAGCATCGCCAAAGCCTGATTATTTCCGCCATTGATTGCGGCGATTTCGGCGGCTGAATTCGCCTGCATCTGCCCGATGCCGAGAGCCGCCGACGACGATCCGAGACTTGCGACTGTTCCGCCATACGCGCCGGCATAAGCTTGATAATTCGCCGCCGCGTTGCCCGATTGCGCCGCCGCCAGTTGAGCTTGATAACCCGCGACGGTTGCGCTCGCGCCGATTTGAGCGGCTTGCACCGCCGCCGAATTGGTGCTGTCCGTTTGCGCCAAAGCCTGTTGCGCCGCGTAGTTCGACGCCGCCACTTGCGCGGCGGCGGCGATGGCGGCGGCGGAATTATCGATGGGCGCGGAGGACGAGGACGAGGATGACGGCCAAAGGAAATAGATCAGGACGACGGCGACGACGCCCATGATGACGTAAGGGTGTTCCTTCCACAGCTTAGAAATTTCTTCCATGCGTTCATTCCCTTAAGTCGCGGGCGTCGGCTTGATCGGCGTTTGCCCGGCCAGGCTAGGCGCGGCGGCAATTTGCGCCTGCAACCAATCCGCGTAAGACTGATAGCCGTAATTGAAAGCTGGCGATCCGACTTGCCACGCCGAATAGTTCTGAGCGAAAACCGAAACCATTTGCGGCGCGGGCGCGACATCGCGGGCGATCACTTGCGGCGTCGATCCGATGGAGCTTTCGACAGCGAGCGCCGGGCGCATCGAAATATCGCGCACCATGTGAATGTAATCGGTCGCCTGCAACGCCGGACGGATTGACAGCATCGTCCCCGGAGGCGCGTAGAGGAAAGGATCACCGCCTTTCTGATTGTTGCGATTGATAAAGCCTGCGATAGCGGCGGCGGCGCGAGGCCATAATCCCTTGACACGCTCGCCATCAAGCTGTGCTTGCGCCTGGGTGACGCCAGGAAGCGAATAGGAATAGGCGTCGCGCGGCTGGATCGGGCGTTGCCAGGACATAGATTAAACTCCCGGAGTGCCGGTCATGCCGCCCGACCAATAGACGGGCGTCGTATTGACGACAGGATTGGGCGCGACGGCGTTGCGCGCGTCGTAGGGTCCGCCGACAGGGCTGTAGGAAGGCGACGGGACGCCAGACTTAACAGGCATGGCCGCGACGTTCTGAGAGACATTATGCGACAGAACGCCCGGCGCGGGCGTGTGCGGATTGATAAGATTTGAGCTGATCACCGGGCCAACATTGGGCACGAAGGAAGGCAATTCGACCAAGGCGGACCCATGCTGATGCAATACATGCCCATAGACGGGACCATGCGGAGCCGTGCGCGTCTTGTGATGATGGGTCATGCCGAGAGGCGGCGCGGCATAGACGGAGCGGCCCGCCGCCAGCGGGGCGTGCGGATGCGGATTGGAGAAGGCCGGGACTCCCCCAAACGGAGTCCCGGCCTGCGCCGCGTTCCCAGGCGTAAGGAGCGCGACGTTATGTAGGTGCTGAGCCGCGAAAGCCCGCACAAGTGCGTGATGGGGGACAGGAGCGGAAACCGATTTCATGGCGGCTCTCCTTACTGGAAAGTGCCGAAGCCCTGCCCAGGATATGACAGATCAATGGCGTAAGTCGCGCCGGTTACAGGGCTTTCAGCGACGCCAAGGTTGTTGCCAAGCGCGGAACCCATCGCCTGAATAACCTGCGGTGTCTGTGCATTGCGCGAGACAAGCAGCGCGACAATCGCCACGGCGACAATCAGCGAGACGATCCCGACAAGCGTCTTGGAGACTTCTTCCATTGCAAAAGCTCAATACTGCGGGAGGAACGTCAGATAGGAGCGGATCGTGCCGGCGAAGATGACGCCAACGAGAACGAAAGTGAGCGCCCAAACGAGAAAATGCACGTGCATCAGATGGCCTCCCGAATTT
>JAJXZC010000755.1 GCA_021780275.1 Pseudomonadota bacterium | reverse complement strand
GGGGGAGCCGGTGCCGATGTTTTGCTGCCCGACGACCGCGCCGCTCAGGCCATTGTGCCAGAAGGCGTTCCACCGCACGCCGAGATTGCGGACGGCCAAGCGGTCCGCCTCGACGAAGCGCACCTGCAACATCACCTGCTGCGGCGACGCCACGCTGAGATTGTTGACGACGTTTTTCCCTTCGGGGACCATGCCGGCGGCGACCCGCATGACCCGGTCGGCGGCCAATCCGTCACTGACATTGCCGCTCAGGACAATATTGCCATTGACTTCCCTGACATTGACGCCCCGCGCTCCAGCGCCCCGGTGCAATTCGTCGGCCATGGAGCCGGTATCGAGTCCAACCTCAACGTCAATCACGCCCAGCAACTGCATCTGCTGATCGTAAAGCATCAAATTGGTCGCGCCGATCCTTCTGCCGACAATATTCAGCTTTCGGTCGCTGATGGCCGTCGCGTCCGCGATGTCCGGGTCGCCGACGACAATCTTGGCGAAAGGCAGCGGGACGGACAAAGCTTTTGTCTTGTCTACGGTGATGCTCGTTCGCGTCTGGAACGCGGGCGGCTCCGCGCCCCGAGACATTGGCGGGGCAACCTCCGCAACCTGGGCCAGCGTGCGGTTCGCGCGCGCCGCAATGGACGCGGCGTCCGCGACGAAGGCCGAACCGGGGACGAAGGCTTGGCTCCGCCGCTTCGCATAGGCCAACAGCGTCGGTTGCTCGGGCGCGGTCGCCGCCACATCCGGCGCGTCTTGTCGTGCGAAGGCTGAAGTCGGCGGCGGCGCCGTCGAAGCGTGGAGCCCGCCAATCGGCATCGGAGTGAAGATCCAGTCAGAGGCGGAATGGGGGACTGGCGCCGAGGCCGGGAGCGCGCCGAATGCCGATTGGGACACCGCGCCCACGACTTGCTGCGCGCCGGCGAGCTGGGGGCTCACGAAAGCGCTGAGGCAAGCCGCAACAACCGGCAGAGCTTTGACGAAGCGCGCAATCGCCAAACGATATCGCTGAGTCGGCGACGCATCTGCATAAGAATGCGATTTACGAAATATTGCAGAGTCCAATTTACTCGCCCCCACAACGTCACCACCAACTGCGCGCGAGGCGCTACGACTAGAATTGCCGCTATTTTTCTATAAAACCCTAACATTAAACTGCGCCAGCAAACAAAGTTAAAATTTCGTTAACGCGCGCGCAATCGATGATTCTTGGGGAAAGTTGCAATTGAGCGACAGGGGCGCAGCGCCAGCCGCGCGCGCTGCTTTTTACTGCCGATGCGCGAAAAGGATTTCCTACGGCTCGCTATAGACATTGTAGTCGTGCGGCTTGGTCCCCCGGTATATTGTCACGCTTGAGGTCGCCTGTCGCGCGACGACATGTGGCGCGGGCTCGGGCGCAGCTAGCGGCGCCTTCTTTTCCGGATTGACATATTCGCCCCCGCCGAGATCGGCGAGGCTGACGCGGCGCGTGGACTCGGCGGCGACGCCGCCCGCCTGACGCAGCACCAGGGACAGATTGCCGACGCCTGCGGCGAGGACCAGTTTTTGCGCCTGCTCGGTGGTGACCTCGACGGTGACCGCCTTGGCGACCGTGGGTTTGTCCTGGCTCTCGCTGGACAGTTGGTCCACCGCCAAAACCTTGACGTCCTGCAGCAGCACGTCGGCATAGGAATCGGTCTTGTCGCCATTGTCCAGGCGGCTCATCACCACATCGACGCGATCGCCGGGTAGGACGAAGCCCGCGACGCCGCGCACGTCGTCAACCCGGAGGGTCACCGCCCGCATGCCCGGACCGATCAGTGTCGCCAGCGAGGCGCGCTGGCCCGGCCCTGTGATGCGCGAAGCGAGGATCGGCTCGTTGGCCTCGAATTTCGACAGGACGAACCGCTTGCCGTCCTTGAGAAGTTCAGCCTTGGACCTGAAGGCCCCATTGGGTAGGACGTTCGAGGACCACGGAATTTCGGCGAGATTATCGCTGGTCAACTCCGTCCCATAAGGCAGGGACTGGGTCCCGACAACGATGTTCGCGCCGACCGGCGCCGCGCCGCGGCGCGCGAGGATCGATCGCGCCGAAACGACCGCGAAAGCGCCCGCAAGGATCGCGATCAGCAGGACCAGCATGGTTCCGAATCTCATGGCGACCATCCATCAAGCAAGGACCCGCACCGAACATTCGGCGCGGACAAGGCGCAAAGCGCCGGCGCCGGTCCCGCCAAAGCGGGACCGGCGCGTTTCCGCTCAGGCGGCGGTGTTCAGAGCGCCTGTGACCGCCGCGAACACGGCTCCGATGGCGTCCCTGAACGGCGTGATCAAGGCGACGAGCGCCAGCGTGATCAGGCCGATGAGAACGGCATATTCCGCCATCGCGGCGCCTTCTTCGTCGCGGCGAAATTTCTGCAAGAATTTACGCATGACAGACCCCCTTTTATGTTTCGGGTGGCACGGCCCGCGTCAATTCCCAATTTGCGCGCCGTTAACGGAATGTTAAGTTTACCCAATATTTGCGTCAACGGATTTGAAACGACATGGCTAAAATTTGCGGCTAATACAGATAAAATTTTTGTTAACTCAGTGTGTTATTAACCATTTGGGCGTCATTCATCAGCCAGAAGCTCGCCTCTCTCGGCTCGCGCCCCGGCGGAGTTGCCGTAAATGCAAAATGGACAGTTCGTTGAAATAGCCGCCGGAATGGTCCTCATTTATATCGGCATCGAAGACATGCTGAATTTCAAAATTAAAAATGAAAGTGTATTCGTTTTGCTCATTTTATATTTCTTTGCCGCCCTATTCACCGGGGCTCCCGCCGCGATTGTCTCCCATGTCGCCTTTGGCCTGATCATGTTCGCCATCCTGCTTGGGATTTACGCGCTCGGCTGGCTTGGCGGCGGCGACGCCAAGCTTCTGTCGGTCGCCTTTCTCTGGTTGGGCTTTGAGAACGCGCCGCTGTTCGCCATTCTGCTCGCCTTGGCGGCAGGCGCCTATTCCGTCTTGCTCCAATTCGGCTACCTGTTGCCCGGCAAACCCGGCCTCAAGGGAAGAACCCTCATTCCCTATGGCCCCTGTATCGCGGCGGCCTGGATCGGGACAATGGCCTTGCGGATGTCAGCGTGACCCGCGCGCCCCAGCCCAAAGTTTTAATCCGCGAAACTGGCGCTCACGCCTTCCGCTTTGCCCAACTCGGCTGTTTAAACGAAATCGTCGGGATAAGGGCCGGCGTCCGCTGCGCATAGGCTTCATATTCGGGAAAAGTCGCGCGCAGCACCCCTTCCTCATATTTCATCCGCCGGAGTTGGCAATACCAATGGCCGGCGACGATGATCGCGACCGTCCAGGACAAGTGATCGAGCGCGCCGCCGAGGATGGCGATCTCTTCGCAAACATAAAGTGGGTGCCTGATGATGGCGTAGGGACCGCTGGTAACGAGGCTGCGCGACTGCGCGACAATGCTGAACGAACGCCCCAGCCAGTTCACTGTAAACAGGGAAAGCATTCCGCCGACCAGGATCAGCAAAATGGACACCATGCGGAGTTCGTCGGACAGTTCCGCGGTCGGCAGTGCGCCGAGGAAAAGCAGGGCGAAGGTGCCAATTAGGGCATAAAGGCGCGGCCCCCATCCCTTTGCGGACTGGCTCGGCACGCTGCGAACAAGGGTGAGCCAAGCCAAGAGCAAAACGAACATCAGGTTCGCGCCGTTCGCCGCCATGGCCAGCGTTCTCGACCCAACCTGTTGGGGCAGGCGGTCCAGGGCGAGCAGATAAAGCCGGTTCGCTTGCGCGACGCCAAGCAGAGCGAAAGCCAATGCCAGCGGAACACGCAACAGGCGGTCGTCTCGCAGCGCTCGGTCAAATCGCATCGCCAGGTCGTTCGCCATCGACGCCTCTGAAGCTCACCGGGTCACGAACCCGAGGGAAATATGCCGTCGGGCGGCGCCGGAGCGCGGTCACCGCAGGCTATCAAACCAGTAATAGGGCTGTCCTGCGCCGCTCGGCAACGGGATGGCGCCGCGTCCGGTCCAGAAATAGCCCTGACCCGACCCGGCGATCGCAATGTTATTGGCGATGGTCGGATTGGAGGGCGCCAGTTCGCTCGCCCTATAGAAAAAGCGCAGAGCTCCACGCCGATCGCCACGCAGCAACCGCTCATAGCCGCGATTATTCAAGATAACGTATTTGACAGCTCCATGGCGCTCGGCCTCTCGATAAGCGCGCGCTGCGAGGTCGAAACGCCCGATGCGGTCATAGCTCGCCGCCAGTCCCGTCCATGCCGCGCTATCTTGAGGCGATGCTTCCACGGCGCGCAGGTAATATTGCTGAGCGAGGCCGTAATCGCCGTGAACGAAATGCGCGCGGGCCAGCCTGGAGTTCTCGTCACCGCCAAAAATGCGCGGATCATACTGGTTTTCGAGGAAGCCCCATGTCTCGGCTTGGGCGCGCGGCGCGCCAGACAGAACGCCAAACAGCCCTAGCGCCAGAATAAAACCCATGCTCGCCAATTTGAGACGGCCGACCATTGTTTGCCTCCTGCGAGTTTCATGCCTGCTTATAATCCAATATTGGACATAAATCGGGCGACGATCAAACAGGTTCCGCGCGCAACGTCCGGACCGACTTCGATCGGGCCATGATTTATAACAGAAAATCAGAGCCAGCGCCCAGATAAAATTTGGCTAGCGGCGTCAGATCT
>JAJXZC010000269.1 GCA_021780275.1 Pseudomonadota bacterium | reverse complement strand
CGGCCAGTATTGCCGCGAATATACCTCGACGATCCATGTCGGCGGCCGGTTGCAGCAGGGCTATGGCACCGCCTGCCTCGGCGAGGATGGTGCCTGGCGGGTCGTCAACTAGCAGCGCCCCGCGCGGCCGAAACTGGCAATATGCCCGGCGCCGGATTATGAAGGAGCGACCCATCAGGAGCGCCCCTTCATGCCCAGTTCCAGCCCCGGTTACGTCTTCAATCCGCCCGCCCCCGCCGCCGTTCCGCTGCGCGGCCGGGCCGGGCAATTCCCGATCTACCGCATCTTCTGCGTCGGCCGGAACTATGAGGCTCATGCGCGCGAGATGGGCGGCGAGGCCGACCGCGAAGCACCCTTCTACTTCAACAAGTCCGCGCATGACTACGTCGCCTCGGGAGCGACCATCCCCTATCCGCCGGGTACGGAGAATTTCCATCACGAAATGGAGCTTGTCGTCGCGATCGGCAAACCCGGCTTCCGCATCGCCGCCGCCGACGCGCTTTCCCATGTCTTCGGCTACGCCTGCGGCCTCGACATGACCCGGCGCGACCTGCAGACGGCGCTGCGCGAGAAGCAGCGCCCCTGGGACCTTGCCAAGGACTTCGAAAACGCCGCCGTGCTCTCCGAAATCGTCGCGGCCGACGAATGCGGCCATCCGGCAAAGGGCCTCATCGAACTCGCCGTCAATGGCGAGGTCCGGCAATCCTCCGACCTCGGCCTCATGATCCATCCCGTGCCCGCGCTCCTCGCGCATCTGTCGCGCTATTATCACCTGATGCCGGGCGATCTCATCTACACAGGCACGCCCGAAGGCGTCGGCCCGGTGAAGCCGGGAGACCGCCTCGAAGGCCGGATCGAAGGGGTGGGCCAGATATCGCTCACCATCGGCGCGCCGGAATAGGCGTCCTCGCGACTTATCCCCGCCCCCGCGCGCCCGCCGCAAGATGCGCGCGGGTCAACCGGCGCCTGCGGGCGCCGCAACGCGAGGACAAGACGATGGCGACAATTCTGGATGCGGCGACGGCGAACGGCAGTTCGACGCCGGTCGAGTGGACGGGCGGCACCGGCACCTTCTGGGCCTGGGGCACGTTTGGCGGGGCGACGGTGGCGCTCGAAGCGAGCCCGGATGGCGAGAACTGGTTCACGGTCGGGCCGGCGGTGAGCTTCACGCAGCAGGGCGTGGGCGGCTTCGCGCTGGGCCCCTGCCGGTTGCGCGCCGCGCTGACCGGCGCGACGGGTACGACGAGTGTCTCGGCGATCCTCTGACCGCGCCTCTTTCCGCTTCGCCGCCCGGCCATCGCGTTTTAGGATGGGCCGGTGCGGCGAAATGGAGAGAAGTCCGGTCGATGCAGGGCGTTCTGATTGCGATGGGCGGGGTCTTTCTCGCCGCGATGTTTCTCGTTCTCTGGATCAGGGCGACGGTTGCCGAGGCGCGCGTCCGCACACTGGAGGAGGAGATCGAGGCGCTGCGCCGAGAGGCCGGCGCCTGACGCTCGCGGGGCTTCCCGCCTCAGCGCCCGCCGACCTCGATGACGACCGAGCCGTCGGCCTCCACCTGATCGCGCACGGCCGCAAAGAGCCTGCCCTGCCTGTAGAAGGGCACACGCGGAAACGCGTGGTGGATGAGGTGATAGGACTGCCACAGATCGATGAAGCGCATCAGCGCTCCGGCCGCTCCGTGGAAGACATAGGTCGTGCTGTTATCCGTCCGTCCACGTCCTTCTTTCGGATAGTGCGGGAACCAGACGAAGAGTACGCCGGTCAGGAAGATGCACATATAGCCCGCGAAGGGCCAGAGCACGAAGAGCCGCCAGTCGCCCGTCGCGCGCCAGACGAGCGTGCTGACGCCGAGCGCGAGAATCCACGGGAAGAAGAGCGAGAAGAAGCAGAACCAGCCGTCCCTGATCCGGTCATAGGCCTTCGTCGAGAGATAGTAATGGATGTAATGCGGCGGGATCGTCGCGCAGCGGAAGACGACGTTGAGCGGGTTCCGCCCCATCATCCAGCCGTCGGGATCGAGCACGGGATCGTTGACCTGCGAATGATGGACCGCGTGAAGGTCGCCCCAGCCGCGATAGGAGATGACGTTGACGAAGCCGCAGAGCCAGCCGAGGAACCCGTTGAGCCAGGCAAGCCGGCCATGCGCGATATTGCCATGCGAGGCTTCATGCATCGTCGCGAAGATGAAGAACATGAAGTAGCCGTTGACGAGGAAGCCCGCCCAGAGGGGAATGCGGTCGGTCCAGGCCGCGAAGGTGGAAAGCGCGATCGCCGAAAGCCCGATCGCCGTCCAGCCGATCGTCGTCCAGTCGATCCCGCTCTTCACATAGCCGCGCGCGATCTCCGCCGCCGGCTTCGCGGCGAACGCTTCGGCCTTGCCGATGGGCTTCACGGCGGCGTTCATCTGTACCCGTCCGATATCCTTGAAGGCGGCGCGGGCTTTCCGCGCCGTCGCCATTCCGCGCGAGGCAAGACTAGCCCGAACGCACGGGTTTTGTCACGGGCCGCCGCGCCCCGCGCCCCTATCGCCGTCCGGCGAAAGGATGCGTGCTCGAAAGCCCGCCATCGACGGCGATCGCCTGTCCGTTGACATAGGAGGCGTCGTCGCTGGCGAGGAAGAGCGCCATCTGCGCGATTTCCGCCGGCTCGCCATTGCGCCTCAGCGGATTGAGCTGGCCGATCTTGCCTTCGGTGCCGCGCGAGCGCGCATTGTCGAAAATGGGCTTCGTCATGCCCGTCTCGATGAGGCCGGGGCAGATCGCGTTGACGCGCACGCCCGTCCCGTAGAATTCGTTCGCCGTCGTCTGCACGAGGCTGATGACGCCCGCCTTGCTGGCGCTATAGGCCGTGCCGCCCGCATTGGCGCGAAGCCCCGCGACGGAAGCCGTGCAGACGATCGAGCCCTTGCCCTGCCTGATCATGTGCGGCGAGACATGTTTGATCGCGAGGAAGGGGCCGATGAGATTGATGCGGAGGATTTCCGCCCAGTAGTCGACGGTCTGCTCCTGAAGCGGCACCATGCCGCCCGAAATGCCGGCATTGGCATAGATCGCGTCGACGCCGCCGAACTTGTCGATGCAATGGGCGATATAGCCTTTGACGGCGTCCTCGTTGCCCGCGTCGGCGGCGACCGAATTCACCGTGCCGCCCGCCTTGCGGATCATGGCCGCTGTCTCGTCCACCGCCTCTTCGACCCGGTCGACCGCCACCACCTGCGCCCCCTCGGCGGCGAACAGAACCGCGCTCGCCCGCCCGATGCCGCTCCCCGCACCCGTCACAATGGCGCGCTTGCCCGAAAGTCTGCCCATCTCGCCCTCCGCGAATCGGTTGGTGTCGCTGGAATGACTTTAGGGAATGAGGCGGGGGAGGCATAGGGAGGGAGGCTCTATTTGGATAAGCTGACTTTCGTGGGATAATCACAACATACTTGCTGCTGGCTGTGCTCCCGCATAACGATCTACCGCCAAAGCGAAGTATTTTGAGATTCTGCTCTGTCGCTAATGGACAGAATAGAGATGAGAAGATGGCAAAGCGAATAAGAGCATTTGTAAATCCCAACGTTCTCGCGTGGGCCCGCGAAAACGCAGGCTACAGCGTGCACGAGGTGGCTGCACGTTTGAAGAAAGATGATGAGGTCGTGCTCGGGTGGGAAAATGGAGAACCCATCCTCATGGGGCAGCTTCGATCTCTCGCTGAAATGTATAAACGACCATTCAGCGATTTCTATCTCCCTGTACCTCCCGATGAGCGGCCAATTCCGCATGATTTTAGGCGCAATCCAGGGGAGATAGCCAACGTCTATTCGCCGTCACTTCGCCGACAGCTTCGACTTGCGAACGACCGCCGCAACCTTGCGCTCGCGCTTGCTGATGAGGCGGAGGAACGACTTGTGGTGCCTGAGGAGAGAATTGCCGTGAATGATGACCCCGAAGAGGTCGGGGGGCGTGTGAGAAGGCTGCTTGGGGTCACGATCGAAGATCAAAGAGTTTGGGAGGATGGCGTTCCTGCCTTTGGGCAGTGGCGTAAGCGAGTCGAAGCCGTTGGAGTTCTCGTCTTTCAGTTTGAAAAGATTGAGACCAATGAAGTGTGGGGGTTCTCTTTAACGGAAAGGCCTCTTCCAATTATCGGTGTGAACCGCAAACTTAAAGGTAACGCAAGGACTTTTACCTTGTTGCACGAGGTCTCCCATGTTCTTTTGGGTGAAAGTGCAATTTGCGATATTGATGAAGCAAATGATCGTCCGCAGGCAGAGCAAATGGTGGAAAGGTTCTGCAATGCTGTTGCTGCGGCAGTTCTTATGCCGAGGGTTGCGGTTCTTGCCCACGATATCGTTGTTCAGTACCCCCATCGTGAGCGTGAATGGTCCGATGAAGAGATTGTGTCGCTCAACAAGTCTTTCAATATGAGCAGAGAGGCGGTGGTTCGCCGCCTCCAGACGTTAGGACTTGCTTCTTGGCAATTTTATCTCCGCAAGCGCCGACAGTATGCGGCGGAATTTGCTGCGCATTTGGAGCAAGAGAGGGCGCGACTTGAGGCCGAAAAAGCGAGAGGAAAAGAAGTGAAGCGGAACATGCCCCAAGAAGCACTTCGCAATCTCAGCGAGCCATTCGTCCGGTTGGTATTGCAGACCTATTCAGACAACAGGATGAGTCTTGCTGACGCCTCAAGTTATCTCGGCGTGCGTCC
>JAJXZC010000569.1 GCA_021780275.1 Pseudomonadota bacterium | reverse complement strand
CGCGTACTTCCCACGCTCCGGCGTCAACGGCCAAGGATCGGGCAGTCGCGCCGCGCCGCCCTGCTTAGGTGCCGGTCTGGTAATAGCTTGATTTACTATTAGGGCAGGGACTTGATCTGCGATCTTTGGTTCTTGATCCCGTCTTGGTTCTTGATCCTGAGATTTAAGATCAGGAGATGTTATATGCTTAAAGGGATTCCTCGGATTTCCTCGGACTTCCACGGAGTTCCCGGGTTCTCCCGAAGATTTCCCGGGATTTCCCGGGAAAGGTTGGGGGATGTTCTCCGGGGGTGGTGGGATTGTGCTTTCGCTATCTTTCGGATGCGCCTTCTGGTGTTTATGCCAGTTGACGATCGAGATGTACCGCTCGCCGTCTACCTCGTATCTGATAATAAATCCGAGATGCGCTAATTGAGTGAGAAGTGCGTCAACGTCGCACTCGAAGTAGGGAAAGATTCGCGCCTTGAGTAGAACGGGGCGATCTTTCAACCGACCCTCCCGATCCGCGAGCATCCAAAGCCCCTGAAACAAGAGCATCCCGGCCGGTCCAGTCGTGGCTAGTGATTCGTTCTCAAAGAATCCTGGCCGAACGATCCGCGCGCGCATCAACGATCCCCCCGCATACACACGACGCGATGGAGCTTGGCCGAATGACGCTCGCCGACAATTCGACGCTGCCGGTCCAATTCGAGCATTTCGAGCGTCGGGCGACCATCTAGAAGACGTGCGCCGGTGTGAAGCATCACATAGCCAGTGAAAGACGACGGCGGATAAGCTGTTGCTTCCGCGAAGAATCGATCGAAACGCTGTTCGCTGGTCATCTCGGCTGCTCCCCTTGCTTCCAGTCGAAGGCCAGCCAGCGCCCGCACGTCACAAGGTGCCGCTTAAAGTAGAGCTTCCCTTTCACGGAAAAGCTCTGACAGGTTTCCTCAACCCGGTGCGCGAGCATGACTGTGTCTGGGGTGTCGGTCTTCTCGGCTCCGCAACTCGAACAGACAAACCGAGCCGTGGGGAGCACCCGTCCGTTTTCGTCGTATTTGGCGCTCATTCTCCGCACCCCTTCCCGATTTGGCCCATGTTTGAAGGGGCGCAGAATTCGCGCCACGGCACGAATCCCTTAGGACACCAGAAGCCCCATTCACGAACGCGCGGCCCAACTAGAAACAGCGTCAACACCGGGTACGGCTTACCGCAGCGCGGTCGGTCGAGCACGATCCGATGCCTGGCGCGAGGCCCACGGAAAACAACATCGCCCGGGTGACGCCAGAACATCAGCGATGGCGACGTTCGGACCATTTCGCCGTAGTAGCCATCGAGAATGAGCGACACGGACGGCCAGGGGTGGTCATGCAGGGCGCGCGGGTCGTCCGATCGGACGAACTGATGAATGTAGATGCCGGCGAGGGGGGTCTTGAGTATATGCCAGCGGCGGAGATACGGGTCCGACGGCGCCCCGATGACAAAGTCCGGTTCGCGCTGCTGAATATACCGATACGCCCATCGGCGGATTCCCCTGATTGCTGAAAACGGGAGTCGCATTACACCGCCCTCCGTTTCGGAGGCCATTGGCGGCCCGCACGGAGGACGGCCTTACGCCGACGCTTGAGATAGCCGCGCCGCGCCGGCGAGTTGTGGCGCTGATGCCAGAGGCCGCGGTGCTGCTTCCAGCGGCCACGGCGGCGGCGCGGCGTCGGATTTAGGATCGCATCAGTGATTTCGCGATAGACGCTCTTTGCCGCCGCGTCGCCCCTTGGAAGGGGTGCGAGCGCTGCGGCGAGCTCCTGGGCGAACGTCCGAACGGTGTGAATGATTCCCATAGCCCTTTCATCCGGTTAAGCGCCAGCAGAAACCCCTTTCCGCCGGCGACGTAATCTAGTGACTAGCCGATAACGCCAAGGTGCGCCCCCGATTCCTGGACGGGCGCGCGCTTGTGGGAGGGTGGCCCGTCGAGCGGGCAAAACGCGATGCTCTTGACAGCCTTCATCTGGACCTCGAAACAGCTTCCGCGAGCCGTCGTGATGAGAATTTTGCCGCTCTCGTTCGGCTCCCATTCGACCCAATTTGCGCCGTCGATGATGAGCAGCTTGCCGGCGCCCTCGATGTTCATACCCTCTTTAGCTCTGATCCTAACTCGCACGATCCATCCTCCGTTGGGGCATAATTAGGGCATAATTGCCCGTTTCGACCGTTTCGGGCGTTTCCCGAATCGACCGATAAGTCTATTAAGTCCGCGATTTAATTGAGAAATTTGGTGGAGCGGGCGACCGGGGTCGAACCGGTGACGTCCAGCTTGGGAAGCTGGCACCGAGGCCGCGCCGATCCTACGGTTTTTCTTTATTTGCGGGGGTTTGGGTTCACAATGTATCGCGCTGATACATCTGGATATATCCCGATATTGCACGCGCCGGGGCATAATTAGGGCATAATTTATAGAAAGGTTTACCATGCC
Organism: Pseudomonadota bacterium; assembly: GCA_021780275.1. The sequence goes on along the minus strand of JAJXZC010000569.1, from coordinate 2,239 downwards.
GCGTCGTCCTCGGGTTCCGCGTAATTCTCAAAGCGTGTGAGTTGCTTGCGGAACGTCAATCGGACGATCCCCGTTGGCCCGTTGCGATGCTTCGCGACGATAAGTTCGGCCATGCTCGGTGTCTGTGTAGCGGGGTTGTAAACTTCGTCGCGATAGATGAACGCGATTAGGTCGGCGTCCTGTTCGATCGCGCCAGATTCGCGAAGGTCCGCGAGCGTCGGGCGTTTGTCGGCACGGCTTTCGACCTGGCGGTTAAGCTGCGAGAGCGCGATCACCGGAATGTTTAGCTCCTTGGCTAGCAGCTTGAGCGCTCGGGAGATTTCCGCGATTTCCTTCTCGCGCGATTCGACGCGAACATGGTGCTTTAAAAGCTGCAAGTAATCGACCACGATTAGCTTGAGATTCGCGTCCGGATTTCGCGCCAGTCGCCGACATTTCGCGCGAATGGCTGCCGCCGTGAGCGCGCCGGAATCGTCGAGCGTTAGGCGCGTTCCGGTGATTCTTGACGCGGCGGTCGCGAGGCGCTCTACGAGTTGTCCGGTCGGCGGTGCGCCGGGCAGTGTCGTAACGTCTACGCGAGCTTCCGAGCAGAGCAACCGCAACCCGAGTTGATCGGCGCCCATTTCAAGCGAGAAGAACGCGACGCCCGGATTGCCGGGGAGTGTCGCGACGTGCATCGCCACGTTAAGCGCGAGCGCCGTCTTTCCCATACTCGGGCGCGCGGCGATGACTATAAGGTCCGAAGGCTGGAGGCCGGCCGTGAGGCGGTCTAGATCGATAAATCCGCTAGACAAGCCGGTGAGCGCGCTCGCCTGTCCGATCATGCTCTCGGCTTTCAAGAGCGCCCGTCGCGCGATTTCATCGGCCGTCAGGAAAGGTGCCGTCTGGCGCTGCTCGGCGATCGCAAAGATGCGGCGCTCCGCGTCGTCAACGTAATCCTCGACGCCATCCGTGACGGAATGCTCGAAAGCGCCGCTAGCTATTTCGGTTGCTGTAGAAGCTAGCTGTCGCAGAAGGGACGCACGTCGAACGATCCGCGCGTAGTGCGCGATGTTCGCGGCTGTGGGCACGACGGACGCAAGCTCCGCCACATAGGCAGACCCGCCGATTGCTTCCAAGAGGCCCGCAGACCGAAGCTCGGCCGCGAGAGTGATCGCGTCGATCGGCTCCCGGCGTTCGCTAACGCGGCACATGGCGCGGTAAATCTCGCGATGGGATTCCCTATAAAAGTCTTCGAGCCCGAGGTTCTCCATCGCGGTATCGAGCGCCGCGTTGTCGAGCAGGATCGCACCTAGTACGGACTGCTCGGCCGCTATATCCTGCGGCGGGACTCGGGCGAAGACGTTTTCCATGTAACTAGCGAATCTTCCTTACCGCGGACTTTCCGCCGCTGACCATCTCGTCGAAATTCGTAAAGGCGACGCTGATGGGTTCTCGGGTCCATCGCGCGTAATGCGCGATCACCATCGCGACGGACGTATGACCAAGCTGCGCTGCGACGCGCTGAACCGTCTCATGTTGCAAGAGCAACGTCGCGAATGTGTGGCGACAATGGTAGAGCGGGCGGTAGCGCAAGCGAGCCGTCCGAAGTATCGACGGCCATTCGCGTTGCCGGAAATTCTCCCAATCGAAGCGCGTTCCGTGCGCGGTCGGAAAGACGAAGGTTCCGCGTAGCTGCGAATGGGCACGTTGCTTTCGCAGCGCGAAATCGACGATCTGCGCCATCGACACATCACGAACCGAGCCGGCCGTCTTCGGCTCCTGAACGCCAAAGCGGCCCGCGGTCTGATGGACCTTGATTACGCGGCGCCCCCAGTCGATGTCATTCCATTCGAGCGCCGCAGCCTCCCCGGGCCGCAAGCCAGCGAAGATCAAAACCGTCAGGAAATTCTTATTTTGCCCCTCTGGGACCGCATCGAGAAGCTGCTGAGCCTCGGCTAGCGTGAACGGATCGACCGGCGCTGTCTTCTCGCCCAGGTTCTTGATCCGCGTCATCGGATTCGCGGTAATCAGAGGCGGTACGGCATAGAAAGCGTCGGCGAACATTGTGCGTAGGCGCAGAATAACCATGTTGACGCGTCGCGCCGAAAGTTCCTTGCCGTTGTCGCGTTTCTCTGTAAGCTCTTTGATGAATTGGCGGATGTCGCTATCCGAGATCGCGTTGAGCGCGATGCGCCCTAGCGCCGATGGCGCGATATGATTGGCGATTAGATATTTGTAGTCGGCGCGCGTCCCTGGC
>JAJXZC010000327.1 GCA_021780275.1 Pseudomonadota bacterium | reverse complement strand
TGACGCCCGACATCATCACCTTCGCCAAGGGCATCACCTCAGGCACGGTGCCGATGGGCGGCGCGATCGTGCGCAAGCACATATACGACGCGTTTCAGACCGGCCCCGACCACGCGATCGACCTTTTCCACGGCTACACCTATTCGGGCCATCCGCTGGCCGCTGCCGCGGGCCTTGCGACGCTCGATCTCTACCGCAAGGAAGGGCTTTTCGAAAAAGCCCGTGCGCTCGAACCCTATTTCGCCGATGCGCTGATGAGTCTGAAGGGTCACAAGCTCGTCGCCGATATCCGCGTGATCGGCCTTGCAGGCGCGGTCGATCTGGTTCCGGTCGAAGGCATTCCGGGCAAGCGCGGCTTCGAGACCATGCGTCACGCCTTCCACCACGAGAACATGATGGTGCGCGTCTCGGGCGACTGCATCGCCTTCTCGCCGCCGCTCATCATCGAAAAGGCTCAGATCGACGAAATCTTCGGTCGCTTCCGCAAGGTTCTCGACCACGTCGCCTGAGGCGTTCCTGACCAACGCCTGTTATGCCCTCCGCGCGTTCTCCACGCGGAGGGCTTTTCTTTTCAGAGCTTCTTCGCAGACTCGCGCTCGGCCCAGCCAAAAATGCCCTTCGCCATGAGCGAGGCCTCGGCCTTGCGGCGTGTACCGTAAATGGCGGCACGCGCTGCATGTACCTCCCGGCTGTCCGGCGCGGCCTGAGCGGCGAGTTCGGCAAGGTGGCAGGCGAGGCGCAGGTCGCCCTGCTCGACAAGATCCTGAGCCCGCGCGGCAAGCGCCAAAGCGCCACCGGCGAGGCTCGCGATTTCAGCGGCGAGCGCCGCATCGGATGCAGGTTTCAGATGCGCCGGATTGCCATCGTACCAGCCGCCGTAAAGACGCCAGACATTGTGGATAACGAATTCGGGCTCGTCATAGACGGGACGCAGATAGGGCTTGTCCATCAGCGACGAGGGCAGCTTCACGGCGTGGACGATGTCGTCGAGGCGCGCGCCGGCATTCATCATGTCGAGTGTCTGGCTCACCAGCATTTCGAGCGCGGTTGCCATATTGTCGAGCACACTGGCGATGCGCGCCTTGCCGCCGATCGGGAGGCCATGCGCGGGCAGCAGCAGTTCCGGCTCAAGTGCGATCATTTCGCGAAGCGCCTGCGCCCATTCCAGCGGATAGCGCTGGACCTTCTGCGGATTGCCCGCATTGGGAAAAACCCAGGTGACAAAATCGCCCGAGCAGATTGCCTTGTGCTGCGGCACCCAGGCCCAGAGATGATCGTCGGTTTCTCCGATGGCATGGCGCAAATCAAAGCGCGTGTCGCCAGCCTTGATCTCGAGGCGATCACGGAAGGTGGTGTCCGGCTCGACGAAGGGATCGGGGCCGAAGCGGCGGCGGTCGCCCGCAACCTTTTCATTCAGCGACAATTCCTTGGCGGGCGCGAACTGGCGCGCATTGATTGTGAAATTGTAGCCATTGGTGAGCTCATAGCGGCGGAAGCGCGGGCTCACATTTTCATGGCCGATGACGCGCGGACGGCGCGCGCCTTTTTCACAGGCCTCGCAAACGAAGGCGCCCGTGCCACCGACATGATCGACGTGGCCATGCGTGTAGCAGATGTTGGATACCGGCTCATCGGTCCATTTCCGCAGCGAGGAGAGGACGCCGCCCGCGAAAGCCTCAAGGCTCGTATCGAAGACGACGAGACCATCTCCGGTGCGGAATGTCACGACATGCGAGAAGGCCTCAATGAGGGCGATACCCTCGGCGACCTCCGACAGCTCCGTTGTCGGACGGTTGACGAGCCCCGCTCCTTCATAAACGTCATTGTCGATGTAACGTGCGGACAGGGTCAACAAATCGGCCATGATGGCTTGCTCCGGTCAGGGGGAGAGATCGTTCACCTATCACCTCTCACCGGAGACAACGCCTTGTCGATCATTTATGCACCGAGTTCCGCAGCGCGGAATTCGGTGCGGAGCCGTCAGCTCTTGATGAGGCCGGTCGCCTTGCCGATCATGCGATCGACAAAGCGCTTGGGGAGAAGCTGCGGAATCGTCCAGTTCTGGAGCCGCTGCGGCACGACGGCGTAGCGCACCTTGGGGTTCTTCACCGTCAGCGCCTTCAGGATGGCGCCGCCGAGGCGTTCGGGCGCGAGGCCTGTTTCGGCGCTCTTGAGGAAGAAGTCGCGAAACTTCACCAGGCTCGGGTAATAGGGGCTCTTCAGATAGGGCGTGATGTCAACTTCCTCGGCCTTTGCCCAGATCTGTGTCTTCACCGCGCCGGGACCGATGACGATGACGTCGATGCCGAAGAGAAGGAGTTCGCGGCGGAGACTTTCGGAAAGGCCTTCAAGCGCGAATTTCGACGCCGCATAGGGGCCGATGAAGGGGGCGGCCTGCTTGCCGCCGACCGAGCTGATATTGACGATGCGGCCCGGCGCGCCCTTGAGCGAGGTATCGGCGCCGAGGAGCGGCGCGAAAGCCTGCGTGACGATCAGGGGGCCGGTGAGGTTCACTTCCATCTGCTGGCGGAACTCATCGAGCGGAAGCTCGAGCAGGGGCCCGGAGACCGCGATGCCCGCATTGTTGACGAGGCCGAAAAGCTTCTCGCCCTTCAGGGCCGCGCGGACCTCGTCGGCACCGCGCTTCACCGCGGCGACGTCTGTCACATCGAAGAGGAGCGGTGTGAATTTATCGCCGAATTCCTGTTTGAGGCGCTGCGCATCGGCTTCCTTGCGGACGCTGCCGAAGACATGGAAGCCCGCTTTCGTCAGAACCCTGGTCGTGCCCCAGCCGATGCCGGTCGACACACCCGTTACCACCACACTTCTCATCGCGTCCTCCCGAATGACCGAAAAGAAACAAGTGGTCATTCGAGACTAAAGATCAAGGTTGTAACGCAGCCAATTCGTCCGGGTGGCAAGTTTGTCGTAAAGCGCCTGGGCGGTCGCATTGTCCCGCGCGGTCTGCCAATAGAGCCGGAGCCAGCCTTCCTCGCGGCCGCGCGCGGCGAGCGCCTCGATGAGGGCGCGGGCAGCGCCCTGCCCCCGCGCCTGCGGAAGGACAAAGAGGTCTTCGAGATAGCAGAGCGGCTTCGGGCTCCATGTGCCCGCATGAAGAAGCGCGTGAGCGAAGCCCAGCGGCCTGCCCTCCGCGTCCACCGCGACAAGGCCGATGAGCGCACCGGAGAGAAGGCGCGCCCATGTATCCTCGGTCACGTCCGGCGTGAGCGCCGTTTCGTAGAAGGCGAGATAGCCCGCCCACAATCCATCCCATGCGGCGCGGTCGCGCGCTTCGAGCGGGCGGATGGTGAGCGGGCTTTTCTCCATGAGATCAGGCGATCGTGACGCCGCCATCGATGACGAGCTGCTGGCCCGTCATGAAGGCGCCCGCCTTGCCCGCGAGGAAGACGGCGGCGCCCGCGATTTCATCCGGCATGCCGATGCGCTTCAGCGGCGCGTTCGATGTCGACTTTTCGAGAATGTCGGGATTGTCCCAGAGCGCCTGCGCGAAGCGCGTCTTGATGAGGCCCGGCGCGATGCAGTTCGCGCGTACATTATGATGGCCATATTCGACGGCAAGATTGCGCGCGAGCTGGAAGTCAGCCGCCTTGGACAGGCAATAGGCTCCGAGCACGGAGGAACCGCGCAGGCCGCCGATCGACGAGATGATGATGATCGAGCCGTCCTTGCGCTCGACCATCTGGGGAATGACCATGTTGCAGAGCCAGTGGTTCGACTTGACGTTGGACGACATGATCTTGTCGAAAGCGTCGTCGGGAATGTCCTTCGAGGAACCGAAGAAGGGGTTCACCGCGGCATTGCAGACGAGAATGTCGATCTTGCCCCATGTCTTGTTCGTCGTGTCGACGAGACGCTGAAGATCGGCCTTGTCCGCGATGTTGCAGGGAATGGCAATGGCCGCACCCGCATACTTCGCGTTGATCTCGCCCGCGACCTTGTCGCAGGCATCAGCCTTGCGGCTCGATACGACAACCTTCGCGCCATGCTCGGCCAGGCGATGCACGATGGCCTCGCCAATGCCCTTGGTCGAGCCGGTGACGACGGCAACTTTTCCTGTCAGATCGAATAGCGACATGGCGACTTCTCCCTTTTGGTTTCTGAATGCGTCAATTCGGTTCTCGCGCCGACGAAGCTTTGCTAGTTTAAGCGTCGTCACGCGACGGCTGGGGATCTTTTACACCATTGGCGCCCGATGCCACAGGCAGGGGCCGCTTCCCACGTCGCACCGTCACTTTATGAGCCGGGGTTGCCATGCGCGGGGGATGGGCGTTTCTACCGATCATTGCCATGAGTGGCCTGCTCGCCGCCTGTCAGACGGCGGAGCGCGCGCCCGCGCCTGCTCAGGCCCCCACGCCCGGCTATTCGATGGCGAGCGCCGACGCAGCCGCCCAGCGCCTTCAGGCCATGCAGAAAAAGGGCAAGATGCCGATTCCCGCCAGCGAGGTCGGCGCCTATATGGACGACACGGAGCATGACCTCATTTCCGAACTGTCGGACCGGGGGTTCAGCGTCACCCGTGTCGGCAATACGGTCCATCTCAACATGGAGGGGAGCGCCGCCTTCGCACCGAAATCGACGGCAATCGCGCCCGCTTTCGGCTCGGCGCTGAAGCGGCTGGCCAGCATCGTCCAGAGCCGCGACCGCCTGCTGATCGACGTGACCGGACACACGGATAACGAG
>JAJXZC010000071.1 GCA_021780275.1 Pseudomonadota bacterium | reverse complement strand
GCGCTCGAAAGCTGAAAGCCGTGCGGCGATTTTCTCGCGAAGCGCGTCTTCGAAAATATGTGTCATGTCCCTTTCTAGCACGCGCTCGCGGGGCTGAATGCTGTTTAATATATGGGCAATCAATGTCATGAAAATGTGCGTCCGCGGCGTCATATGGTGAAGCGCTGATTAGTATATTAAACACACGTGCGCGATTTAACCCGTCGAGGATATTGGAAGGCCGCGGGCGCGGCGGTAGATTTGATACGAAAGGACGGCGGCCCGCCGTCTCGAACAGGTCAAGAGGCTCCCATGCGCATCGGTGTTCCCAAGGAAATCAAGGTTCACGAATACCGCGTCGGCATGACGCCATCCTCCGTGCGTGAGGCGGTGTATCACGGACATGACGTCCTGGTGCAGAAGGGCGCGGGTTTCGCCATCGGTCTTCTCGACGAACAATATGCGGCAGCGGGTGCGAAGCTCGTCGATACGGCGGAAGAGATTTTCGCTACTGCCGACATGATCGTGAAGGTGAAGGAGCCGCAGCAGTCTGAATGGAAGCAGCTCCGTGAAGGTCAGGTGCTCTTCACCTATCTCCACCTCGCGCCCGATCCGGACCAGGCGCGCGGGCTGATGGAATCGGGCGTCGTCGCGATTGCCTATGAAACGGTGACCGATGCGCGGGGCGGCTTGCCGCTCCTTGCCCCCATGTCGGAAGTCGCGGGCCGCATGTCGATCCAGGCGGGCGCGCATTGTCTCGAGATCGCGCAGGGCGGACGCGGGCAGCTTCTGGGCGGCGTGCCGGGCGTTCCCGCAGCCAAGGTCGTCATTCTCGGCGGCGGCGTTTCCGGCACCAATGCGGCGCGCATGGCCATGGGCCTCGAGGCGCATGTCACCGTCATCGACCTCAATCTCCACCGGCTTTATGAGCTCGACACGCGCTTCGGGCCGAGCCTCAACACGATCTATTCAACCGTCGACGCCATCGAGGAGCATGTGCTGGGGGCCGACCTCGTCATCGGCGCGGTGCTGGTGCCCGGCGCGGCGGCGCCGAAGCTCGTCTCCGAGGAGATGGTGAAGAAGATGAAGAAGGGCTCCGTCCTCGTCGACATCGCCATCGACCAGGGCGGCTGCTTCGCGACCTCGCGTCCGACGACCCATGCCGAGCCGACCTATATCCTGCACGACGTCGTCCATTACTGCGTGGCGAACATGCCGGGCGCCGTGGCGCGGACCTCTACCTTCGCGCTCAACAACGCGACCTTGCCTTTCACGCTGGCACTGGCCGACAAGGGCTATGCGAAGGCTCTGGCCGGCAATCCGCACCTGCTGGCGGGCCTCAATGTCTATAAGGGCCGGATTACCTATCAGGCCGTTTCGGACGCGATTGGCGTTCCCTATGTGCCTGCCGCGCAGGTTCTCGCCGGTTGAGCCGCTCCGCCATGTGCCATAATTAAACACAAATTAACCCTGTGGCCTCATCCTCCCTCTGGACTTGGACAGGGGGGATGACCCATGGGACGCACACGCAGGAGCGAGTTGTTCTGGCTTCTTCTGATTGGGGCTTGCGTAGCGCTGTTTGCCTATCAGCGCGAGCAGCATAGCCAGGCGCGCCATGAGCGCGTGGCGGCAGTCGTTCAGGACCCGAATGCGGATATCGTCACCGGCTCCATCGCCGCGAGCCCCGTCCGGAAGCCCCAGCCCGCTGGGCGTTATTATGTGCCGCTGGGCTCTTACGGCTCGATAGACCAGGCGACGCGGCGCTATCTGGACGTCGCGGAGCGCTATCCGGCCCTTGAACGCGACAACAAGCTCAAGATCAATACGGTCAAGCTGAAAGGCGATGGCACGTTCCACAGGGTGCGAATGGGGAACTTCGTCAGCGAGCGCGAAGCCCGCGCGGCTTGCGGCAGAGCTGGCCTTTCGGCGGCCCTGTGCCCGGTGGTTGCCCTCCGTTAGGAGATTCGGCGCGGCGAAGGCAAAATCCCCTGCCAAAGCCCGTAGACTTGCGGGTCTCTTTGCCTGTATAAGGCCCGCCAATGGCCGTCGCCCTGCCGGGTGAACGGACCTACACGATTTCACAAGCCTTGCCCAAGAGCCGGTCCCAAGCGGGTCGCGAGCCCCGGGGTCCAGGCATTGCCAGACCGGAGACCCGAGAAATGGCCGTCCCCAAAAGGAAGACTTCCCCGTCGAAGCGCGGCATGCGCCGTTCGGCCGATGCGCTGAAGCAGCCCACCTATGTCGAGAACCCGGATTCGGGCGAGCTTCACCGTCCGCACCATGTCGACCTGAAGAGCGGCATGTATCGCGGCAAGCAGATCCTGAAGCCCAAGTCCGACATCTGATACCGGACATCTGATTTCGCTTCGTCCCTTCGGGGGCTGATCGACGTTTGGGCGCCAGCGGGAAACCGCCGGCGCCTTTGTCGTTCTAGGTGCTCGCCAGCCCCTTCAGCGCATTGCCGACATGGCGGGCGGCCTGTTCGTGGATCGTCTCGGCCCAGTCCGCTTCCTCGACCAGGAAGACTGTGCGCATCTCCCGCGCGATTTCGCGACCGAGCGCGCTTTCCGGGTCGCCATGCCGGTAGAGCCAGTTGTCGGCCTGAAGCGCCGCGCCCACGCGGTCCTGCGGCACGGTTCCATATTCGATCGAGATCGCCATGGTCTGTCGCTCGTTGCCGTCGGAGGCGAGAAGGTCGATCAGCGCGCTTTTCATCGTGCCGCGCACATCCGCCGATACCGACGTGCCGGCGCTGGTCGAGCGAATGTCTGGTCCCAGCCATTTGCGGCCGAGTTCAAAGACCGGATGACCCGGCGCTTCCGTGCAGAGCACTTCGCCTGCGCCGCGCTCGCCAAGGCCGGTGTGGATGTCGATGAAGGCGAGCGTCTTTCGCGGCAGGAACTCGCGCTCGAAAATGCTGCGCATGACGCGGTTCGACCAGCTTGGCGCCTGCCCGCCGTAAAAGAGCCCGTCGGGATGCGTGTACTGGCCGGTGCTGAGTGCTGCGATGAAGGCTTCGAGGCCGTGCTTGCCGATGAACGCACCCTGCGCCGAGCGCGATTTCGCGCGAGTGTCCTCGGTCCATTCGCCGGGCACCAGCGCGTCATGGAGAAGCGCATAACCCGCATTCTCGGGAAAGGGCGGGAGCGCAAAATTGCGGTTGAGGTCGATATTGTCCTCGTTGACGCGCCGCCCATGCGCGAAGCCCCAGGGGTTGACCGCGTGGATAAAAAGCAACGCCGTGTCGGCGGGCAGCCGCTCGGCCAATCCCTCTTCGAGCAGCTTCGACTGGATGGCCGAGCCCGTATATCCCTCGATGCCATGTGTGCCGGAGGTCATGGCGAGGAGCTTCGACGCATCGGCCGGGCCGATCAGCGCGGCATCGATGGCCAGCGTCCCGCCATCCGGGCCCCGCAACGGATGCGGCTCGCTCTCGATCCTTGCGCCAGCCGCGTCGGCGGCGGCAAGGAAACGCGCGCGCGCCTCGGCATAACTCTGGGCGAAAAGCCCTTTCGTTGCCGCCATTTACCGTCTCCCCCGTTTCGGTTCCGTGTTCTTTGTCTGGTTTCCCGTGCATCCAAGCATGGGGCCTGCCGGCCGCCAAGCTCGGACGGCGGGAGGCAATTGTCCCTGTCTGTGCTATATTGGCACGCATTCCAGCCGAACGGGGGGCCGGTCGGCGTTCAAATGGGGGGATTTCGGACAATGCTCGGATCGCTGCCGCTCATGGCGCTTGTCGTCATTGCCTATAACGTCGTCGTGTTCATCAGCGGTGCCACGCTGGAGACCGCCGTGTTCTCCATTGCGCTGATTTCAGGCGCGGTCTGGACCGTTAATGTCGGCGACGTCATTCTCATTCTCGGTCTTTTGCTTCTGTTCATCGAGATCATCAACGCGACGCGGACGGGCACGCTCACCATCGTCAATCACGCGTTGTCGATGCTGGTGCTGCTGGTCGCAGTGGTCGAATTCATCGTGCTGCCGCAATTCGGCACGTCGGATTTCTTCCTGATCGTGATGCTCACCCTGCTCGATGTGATCGCGGGCTTCACCGTCACCATCACGTCGGCGCGGCGCGACTTCTCGGTCAACGAGTAGTCAAAACTCATCCGCCTCTTCTTCCTCGGCTTCGAGGAGAAGCTCATAGGCAGCCTGCAGACGCCCCGTCATGCGATGGGGCCGAAGCTCGTGCGTTTCGATGCGTGTGAGTGGCACGATGCCCATCAGGCTGTTGGTGAGGAAGATGCCCTCCGCGCGGGCAAGGCGCTGCGGCATGATCATGTCCTCGACGATTTCGATGCCGAGACGGGGGGCAAGCTCGATCACGGCGGCGCGGGTGACACCCGGCAGGATGCCGCAGTCTTCCGCTGGCGTAACGAGCCTTCCGTCCTCCCAGAGAAAGACATTGGCGACGCTCGCGCAGGAGAGATAGCCGGACGTGTCGAGCATCAGCGCCTCGTCGGCGCCGCGCGCGCGGGCCTCTTCACGGGCGAGCACATTGTCGAGATAGGGTGTGGCCTTGAGACGCGAGACGGGCGAGAGCGCGTTGCGGCGCGGCGTCGCCACGATGGCGGTGAGAGAGCCTGCAGGCGGCGGGCTCTCTACTGCAGTGATGAGAAGCGTCGGTCGCGGATTTTCCGGCGGCACAAGTCCGCGCGGACCGGGTCCGCGAGACAGCGTGATGCGGAGCGCCACGCGCGGCGTTTCGGTCAGCCCGTTTGCATCGAG
>JAJXZC010000170.1 GCA_021780275.1 Pseudomonadota bacterium | reverse complement strand
GCAATTGCCAATTCACCATGACATTGACACGGCCGGCACAGGCTATCCGGCTGGGCGAGATTTCTGGAAGCGCGCGCCGAATCCCTGCCGTTCCCGGACGGCTCGTTCGATGTGGCGACGGCGATGACGGTGCTTTGTTTCGTTCCGGATGCGCGGAGAGCCGTGCGCGAGGCGGCGCGCGTGTTGCGGCCGGGCGGGCGGCTGGTTCTTGGCGAACTCGGAAGGTGGAGCTTCTGGGCCTTCAAGCGGCGCCTTCGCGGCCGGTTTGGCTCGGCGACATGGAAGGCGGCGCGATTCCGGAACGCCCGCGAGTTGCGCGAGCTCGCCGAGGCCGCCGGCTTGACCGTCACGGCGACACGCGGCGCCATTTTCTACCCGCCCGCCAGCTGGCTGGCTCGCGCCATGGCGCCGATCGATCCCTGGCTCGGCCGCCGAACGACATTCGGCGCCGCCTTCGTCGCCCTCGCGGCGGCGCGCCCGCAATGACATTGGAAAGAAAAACCATGGCTGACAAACATCCGCTTCCGTCTTCCGTCCGCCTGGGCCTGCGCGAAAACTGGCGTCAATTCACACTTCTCGTCCTGGTCAACGCTTTTGTCGGCGGCATGGTCGGCTTGGAGCGGACTGTCGTGCCGCTGATCGGGTCGGAGGAGTTCAAAATCGCCTCAACGACGCTCGTCGTTTCCTTCATCGTCTCCTTCGGCGTGGTCAAGGCGCTGGCCAATCTCGTCTCCGGCCATTTCGCCGACATCTATGGCCGCAAGCACATGCTCATCCTCGGCTGGCTCGTCGGTCTGCCGACGCCCTTCATGATCGGCTGGGGGCCGAATTGGGGCTGGATTGTCGCCGCCAACGCCTTGCTCGGCGTCAACCAGGGTTTCGCCTGGTCGATGACGGTCATCATGAAGGTGGACCTTGTCGGCCCCAAATCGCGCGGCCTCGCCGTGGGCCTCAACGAATTCGCCGGCTATGTCTCGGTCGGCCTCACCGCCTTTCTCACCGGCTATATCGCCCAGCATTACGGCTTGCGGCCGCAGCCTTTCTATCTCGGGATCGCCTATGCCGTCCTCGGCCTCGTTTGCTCGATCCTGCTCGTGCAAGACACGCGTCATCACGTTCGCCTCGAAATGGCCAATCACGCCGCGCCGACCGAAAAAGCAGGTTTTTGGGAAATCTTCCGCCGCACCTCCTTCGGCGACCGCAACCTGTTCGCCGCCTCGCAGGCCGGGCTCGTCAACAATCTCAACGACGGCATGAGCTGGGGCATTTTCCCGCTGTTTTTCACGGCCTTCGGCCTGGGCGTCGAACGGATCGGCGTGCTCAAGGCCATCTACCCCGCCGTGTGGGGCGCGCTGCAGACGATCACCGGCCCCTTGAGCGATCGCTGGGGCCGCAAGGGGCTGATCGTCGCCGGCATGTGGGTTCAGGCCTCGGGATTGTTCCTCACGGCGGCGACAAGGCAATTCTGGTGGTGGTTCGTCGCCAGCGTGCTGCTCGGCCTCGGCACGGCCATGGTCTATCCAACGCTGATCGCTTCGGTGTCAGACGCCTCGCATCCGGCGTGGCGGGCGCGCTCGCTCAGCGTTTATCGTTTCTGGCGCGATCTCGGCTATGCGATCGGCGCGCTCTCGGCCGGCGTGATCACGGATTTCTTCGGCGCGCCCGCCGCGATCGACTCCGTGGGCGTCCTCACTTTCCTGTCCGGCGCAGTGGTCGCCTTCGCCATGAAGGAACGGAAGACCCTGCATCAAACGAAGACGTCATGAAGTAAGCGGCGCCGAACCCAGGCAAGCATTCTGCGCCACAAAATCATCGCCTCGCTTCAGTCTTCACGTCCGGAAAACAGTCTGCCGGGGTTCAGCGCCGAATCGCGCAGGCCACGCCATTCCTTTTTCGCGCTCGCCACGCCAGGACGTTTCCGGCGATCATGCAAAGGAAACCGGCGGCCTCCATGCCGATCGAAACCGGCTTCAGACCCGGCGCCAGGACTTTGCTGACGACGATCAACGCCAGGCCGACGAGAGCAGCGAGAACGACGGATGGGCTCCGGTGCTGTTTATAAGATCCAAGCAGGCTGACGGCCGCGATCGCCGCGAAGAAAACAATGTAGGGCGCCCGATAGGGAAGCGTGACGCTGACGCCAATAAGCGACAGGATGGCCAAGGTCCCGGTAACTCCGTAGCAGGCGATCATCGCCAGCGCCGTGCCCAGGGGCGCCAGCCATCGACTGGCCGGTGCGCTCGCAACGGCCTCTGGATTCCCATTGAGATTCGGCATTTCCTGAATTCCTTCGCGTGACGTCGACATGGAATATCCATTGCACATTCTATTCTTCGATTGAATGAAAAACGCATCCCCCTTTGTGAATGGGCCGTGGTGAGCAGACCGTCGAACTCATGCCCGGGCAAGCTCGCGCAGCCACGAGGCCGTCCGTACCGGACCTGGCGCGCCCAACATGTCGACAACATCCGTGTCTAAACCATGGCTGACCTTGACTGACGCGGTTAAAACCACCGGCGCAGCCCGATGGCGGCATAAGTCGACTGGCGTCATTGATTCGATCCGCCCGCGGAGCGGCTCCTCTAATTAGCGCCAGGCAGTCCTGACAGCGCCAAAACGATGCGCATGTCGTCAAGCGCCGACATGACCGGATTCAAATTGAATAGGGATAGGGGGTATGCTATAGTGACCCAATGAGCCATACGATTCACGAAAAACAAAAGCTCCTGGCGCGCATCCGCCGCCTTCGTGGTCAGGTCGAAGCGATCGAACGCGCGCTTGAGGGCGAAGCGGGCTGCGAAAAGGTCATGCATCTCATCGCGGCGGCGCGCGGCGCCATGGCCGGCCTGATGGCCGAAGTGGTCGAGGATCACGTCAAAACCCACCTCGTGGACGAAGCCAAACATCCAGGCGCGCTCGATAAGCAAGCAGCCGAGCAACTGCTCGACCTCGTTCGCACCTATTTGAAATGAGTTCCTGAAATGAGCGACGCGTCCGGTTTTCACAGCCATGTTTTTCTCGCCGCGGGCCACGAAAAATCCGAAAGAAAGACCTGGGCGGTCATCTGGCTTTGCACGATCATGATGTTCGCCGAGATCGTCGGCGGCTGGCTTTTTGGTTCGGTGGCGCTCATCGCTGATGGCGTCCACATGTCCACCCACGCTGGGGCCCTGCTGCTGGCGGCGCTCGCCTACACATACGCGCGCCGCTTTGCCGACGATCCCCGCTTCACCTTCGGCACAGGGAAGTTGGGCGATCTTGCCGGCTTCACCAGCGCCATCATCCTCGCCATGGTCGCCCTGCTGATTGGCTATGAGTCGATCCAGCGTCTGTTCGAGCCGGTTCCGATCCACTTTGCGGAAGCTATTCCCGTCGCAGTCCTTGGCCTCGCCGTCAATATCGCCAGCGCCTGGCTGCTGAGCGGCGGCGATCACGCTCACCACCCCGGCCATGGTAACGGACACGCCCATTCTCACGACCATGGCGCGCATGCCGATCATGATGAGAGCCGCCGGATCGCCACGCCGGATGGCGACATGACGCTGGAAATTTTCGAGGACGGCGTTTCGCCGTGCTTCCGACTGCGCTCGGCAGTTCCACTCGCATCCGCCAGCGTCGAAACCATCCGCGACGACGGAACCCGCCAGACCTTCGCCTTCGTTGACCGAAGCGGTTATCTGGAATCCATCGATGAAATTCCCGAGCCGCATGAGTTTATCGCCAAAGTCAGGCTGAACGGCGCAATCTACGAGGAGAAATTCGAGGAACACCATCACGCCCATGGCGCGGCCGCGCGTGACAACAATTTCCGCGCCGCCGTCGTCCATGTCGTCGCCGACGCCGCTGTCTCCGTCCTGGTGATCCTTGGCTTGATCCTGGCCAAGACCTTCGGCTGGCGATGGATGGACCCGCTTGCCGGCATCGTTGGCGCCGTTGTGATTGCATCCTGGGCTGTCACTCTGGTGCGCGACACCGGCGCGATCCTGCTCGACATGAATCCTGATCGGACGATGACCGAGAACCTGCGTGCGGTCATTGAAGGCGAGAGCGACAGGCTGGCGGACTTGCATCTCTGGCGGCTCGGGCCGGGCCATCTCGGGGCCGTTGTTTCCGTCGTGACTTCGAGCCAACGAACGGAAGCCTTCTACCGACAAAAGATGCAAAAATTCCGCTCTATTTCACATCTGACGATTGAGGTGCGGGGCAGCGAATGATTGGAAGCCTTGCCATTACTTCCGCTGAGGACCTGAGGAGAACGCCTTCCAATTTGGCGTCGCCAATGTGAGAAATCCGGCGGCTGATCGCTGCCAACCAGACATTCGATCGACGACCACTCTCCGCCCATCAGGGACTTTTTCGGGCGGCTGGGATGTCCCCATCAACGTTGAACAAATGAGCAGCGTTGCTCGCTTTGAGCCCTTGCGCCCGTAGTTGTGATCCACGGAAGGAAGCAACGCCACGAACGAACAGTGATGGGCGCCACACCTCACTCTTCAGCTCGCGCGCCAGGCGTTAGACGCTCGATCGTGCTGACAATGACGTCGGTTGAATAGACCGGCTGACCATCCCGCGTGAACCGGTTTTCAGCGATGCGTGCCTCGGCATAGATCGCGTCGCCCTTCTTGACATTGTCGATCGCCCATTGCGCGGTCTTGGGATTGAGGATGGTCAAGGGAACCCAATCGGTTTCCTCACGCCTTTCGCCGCT
>JAJXZC010000556.1 GCA_021780275.1 Pseudomonadota bacterium | reverse complement strand
GCCGGAGAGAAACATCTGCGCGCCCCACATGCAGGCAAGGACGAATGACATGCCGAGATCCGGCTCCATCAGCATCAGGCTGATGATGATGAGGAAGAGCGCGAGTGACAACTGGTATCCCGGGAATCCCGGTTTTTGCCGCGCCTTCGCAATGAGCCAGGCGCTGATGATGGCGAAAAAAGGCTTGGCGAATTCCGAAGGCTGGAGGTTCATGCCGTGAAACGATATCCACCGTGCCGCGCCGTTGACCTTGGGGCCGAAGAAAATCGCCGTTGCCATCATGAGGATCGTCGCCGGCATGGCGAGCAACGACATGCGCCACAATGTTTTTTCCTTCATTAGCGAGACGGCGAACATCAGCCCGAGCGTGGGGAGCAGGAATATGAGCTGCTTGTGCACGTAATAAAAAGGCGGCAATCCGCTGCGTTCCGCCGCAGGCGGCGAGGCCGAGGAGACCAGAACGATGCCGCAGACGATCAGCACGCCGAGCGCGAACAGCGTCAGCCTGTCGATCGCCCACCACCAGTTGCTGAGTATCGACCTGTCCGTGCGCGGAAAATGCTTCATGCCTGTTTCTCCGTTGCGGAGGGAATGATCTTTTTGACGAGATCCGAGAATATCTCCCCGCGTTGCTCGAAGTTCCTGAACTGGTCGAAGCTGGCGCAGGCGGGCGAGAGCAGGACGGTCGCATTCTCCAGCCGCTCCTGTTGAGCCAGCGCATGCGCCGCAGCGAGCGCTCTTTCCATCGTGCTGCAACGCGTGAAGGGGGTTTTTTGCGCGGTCAGCCATGCGGCCATTTTTTCTTCTGCTTCGCCTATCAGGAACGCATGGCGCACATGACTGATGTGCCTTTCACAGTCGGGATAACCGCCGTCTTTCGGTTTTCCGCCCGCGATCCAGTAGACCGGATTGAAGGCGCGGAGAGCCATGGCGGCAGCCTGGTCGTTGGTTGCCTTGCTGTCGTTGACGTAGCGGATGCCGTTATGAACGGCGACGATGTTCTGGCGGTGGGCAAGGCCGGGAAAACTTTTCAATCCTTCAAAAATCGAGGCATCCGCAAGCCCTTGCGCGCGGCAGGCGGCAACGGCCATCGCCGCGTTCTGCCAGTTGTGCGGACCTTGCAGGTTTGCGCATTGCTTCAAATCGAAACCCGCCAGAATGCCGTCGCCGGAGACAAGAATGTCGGCCGCGTGATCGCATGAAACGGAAATCGCGTTTCGTCCCGTCTTTTTGATATCGGCGTAGACGTTTTTGGACCAGTCGTCGTCGATGCCGATGACCGCCGTGCCCTGACCGCGGAATATCTTTTTCTTTGCGGCAATATATCCCGCCATGTCGCCGTGCCGGTCGAGATGGTCGGGGCTGAGGTTGATCAGAATGGAGATGTCCGGCGCAAAAGTAGGGCAAAGATCGAGCTGATATGACGACATCTCGAAAACGTAAACGCCATCGGCGGAGAGCTGCGGCAGGTCGAGCGCCGCCGTGCCGATGTTGCCGCCGACCGCGGATTCAATGTCCGCCGTTTTAAGGATATGCCCGATCAGCGCGGTCGTGGTCGATTTTCCGTTGGTGCCGGTGATGCCGATGGTTTTCGCACGCGGATAAGCGCGATGAAATATCTCCATGTCGCACACGACAGGGCAACCGGCTTTCTGCGCCTGCGCGGCGCACGGGTGCGGCTTTGGGTGCGTGAGCGGAATGCCGGGCGCAAGGCAGAGCAGGGAAAAACGGCTGAAATCGGCGTCACGCAAATCTTCCGTCGGCAGGCCGTCCCGCGCCGCGGGCGTGTCGTCCCACAGGACGGTTTCAATGCCGGCGGCTGCGCAGGCGCGATGCGTGGCCATGCCGCTTTTGCCGAGGCCGACGATAGCGACGGGCTTGCTTTGGAGTTGCGGTTTCAGCGGCTTGAGGTCGATCATGATTTCATCTCAGTTTCAGGGTTGAAAGTCCGAGGAGAGCAAGGATGATCGCGATGATCCAGAAGCGGATGACGACGGTCGTCTCCGCCCAGCCGAGCTTTTCGAAATGGTGGTGAATCGGCGCCATCCTGAAGACGCGCTTGCCCCGCATTTTGAAGGACAGCACCTGTATGATGACGGAAAGCGTCTCCATGACGAACAGTCCGCCGATGATGGAGAGGACGATTTCATGCTTGGTGATGACGGCGATGGCGCCGAGCGCGCCGCCCATGGCGAGCGACCCGGTGTCGCCCATAAAGACCTGCGCGGGCGGTGCGTTGTACCAGAGAAATCCCAGCCCCGCGCCGATCAGCGATCCGCAGAACACGGCGAGTTCTCCCGCGCCGGGCACGTTGTGGATTTGCAGGTAGGATGAAAACATCTCGTTGCCCACGAGGTAGGAGATCAGCCCGAAGCAGGACGTGGCGATCATGATCGATCCGATGGCAAGTCCGTCGAGTCCGTCGGTCAGATTGACGGCGTTGGCCGCGCCGACGATCACCAGCATGCCGAAAACGGCGAAGAACCAGCCGAGGTTCAGCAGCACGTTTTTGAGAAACGGCACGGCCAGCGTATGGTTGAGCGGCGGCGGCGTCACGGCGATGAATGCGAAGACCGCGCCGAGCGCGATCGCACTCTCCAGAAACAGGCGCAGTTTTCCGGGGATGCCTTTGTGGCTGCTCTTGGTCAGCTTGGCGTAATCGTCCCAGAAGCCGATGAATCCATAACCGAGGAAAACCCCGAGCACGATCCACATATAGGCGTTGGAAAGGTCGACCCAGAGGAGCGTGGAGAGCGTGACGGAAAAAATGATCATCAGCCCGCCCATGGTCGGCGTGCCTTTTTTCTTCTGGTGCGTCTCGGGCCCGTCGGAACGGATCGGCTGTCCTTCTCCCTGCTTGGACTTCAGCCAGCGGATCACGCAGGGGCCGATCCAGAAACTGATCAGCAGCGCGGTGAGGATCGCGCCCCCGGTGCGGAACGTCAGGTACCTGAAAAGGTTGAACGGCTCGAAATATTTCGCCAGCGGGAAGAGAAGGTTATACAGCATGCTGATTCCCTGTTGTTTTATGTTGGTGTTGCGCCATGTCCTGCAGGGCCTTCACGACGTATGACATTTTGCTCCCGAGAGACCCTTTGACGAGGATGACGTCGCCGGGCCGCACGGCGTCTATCACGATTTGCGCAAGCGTCTGGCTGTCTTTGGCGTATCCGCCACGCCAGTCGGGCGGCAGTTGCTGATAGAGCGCATCCATCAGCGGACCGCAGCAAAAAAGCAGGTCGGCCTTCGCCTTGAGCAGCGGGTTGGCGAGGCCCGCGTGCAGACGCGGGCCGTTGGGGCCGAGTTCGAGCATGTCGCCGAGGACGGCGATGCGCCTTCCGCCCGGCGCCGGGGTTGTCATGGCGAAAACCTCGAATGCCGCCATCATGGCCGCCGGATTGGCGTTGTAGCTCTCGTCGATGACGGTCAGCGGAGGATGCCCTTCTTCAGTCGTGATCGAGATGCGGTTTCCGCGCCCTTCGACCGGTTGCGAATTTTTCAAGGCCTCTATCGCGACGGCGAGCGTGCCGCCCGGCGCGGCAACCGCGCCTGAATTTTTATCCCGACCGGAGCAGTCCAGGGACTTGACGGCGGTGAGGGCGCTTAAGGAATTGAGCGCGATGTGCTTTCCGGGGATGTTGAGTTTGTATTTGACGCGTTCGCCGAGGATATCCGCCGTGACCTTGGTGCTGTCGGCGTGGAGCGCGCAGTCGATCAGCCGGGATTGCGCGTCTTCATCCTCGCCGAAGGAAAGAATCGTTTTTAATCCGGCTTTTTCTGCGTGGGCTTTCAGCCGTGCAAAATGCGGATTGTCCAGTGGCAATATGGCCGTTCCGCCTTTCATGCTTGAAAATATCTCGGCCTTGGCGTCGGCGATGGCCTCGACGTTCTTGAAGAATTCGATATGAACGGGTTCTATGGTGGTGATGATGGCGATATGCGGCCTGACCTGCGCCGTCAGTTTCGTCAGTTCGCCTGCGTGGTTCATGCCGAGTTCAAAAACGCCATAGGCCGCGTCTTTCGGCAGGTTGGCGAGCGACAGCGGAACGCCCCAGTGATTGTTGAAGCTTTTTTTGCTGGCGTGGGTTTTCCCGAGAGCGCCGAAAACGATCGACAGCATTTCCTTGGTGCCTGTTTTTCCCGCCGAGCCGGTGACGGCGATGATTTTCGCTTTCGCGCGCGCGCGTCCCGCCATGCCGAGCTTTTCCAGAGCCGTCATGGTGTCCTTGACGTGCAAAAGCGGGCCGGATTCGGAGATGTAACCTTCTTTGACGATGGATGCCGCCGCTCCGGCTTTAAATGCGGATTCAACGTAATCGTGACCGTCGAGCGCGTCGCCTTTGAGCGCGATGTAGATCTCGCCTTTTTTCAGCGTGCGCGTGTCGATCGAAACGCCGATGGCGGAAAAATCCGCCGTGGCTTTTCCTTCCGTTGCCTGTTCGATTTCAGATGCCGTCCAGAGTGTCATTTGCTTGCCTCCAATATGGCGTTGCGCGCCTCGTTCACGTCGTCGAAAGGCAAAATCTCCTTGCCGACGATCTGTCCTTGTTCGTGCCCCTTGCCCGCGATGACGAGGACGTCTTGTGGCCCGAGAGCGCGGATGGCGGCGCGGATGGCCTCGCGCCGTCCGCCGATCTCCGTCGCGCCCGTAGCCTCTGCGATGATTTCGTCGCGGGTGGTGGCGGCGTCTTCCGTGCGCCGATTGTCATC
>JAJXZC010000105.1 GCA_021780275.1 Pseudomonadota bacterium | reverse complement strand
GCCAGGTATTCGGTGTGACCGGGAACGTCGAGGCCGGCGTCATAGAGCGCGCGTTTGTGGATCGGGTTGGTGACGATGCCGGAAGCGGCGCCCGCCGAAGCAAGATCGCAGGCGATGTCGATCGCCTTCATGACCGAAGGCGCGTTGGCGGGCGCGAGGTGGCCGGGCGCGACGGGCGCCGCAAGCGTCACCGGAAGAATGGGCAGGGCGCCGTCGAAATGCGCGCAGGCCTCGTCCGCGCCGGTGATTTCGGCAACCGGCACGTCGATGTTCAGCCTTGCCGCGAGATCGCGGTAGAGCGAAGGCGCGCCGACCGCGAAGAAGGCCGGCAGACCTTCCGCCGCGCGGGCGGCCCAGGCCTTCAGAGTGACTTCGGGTCCGATGCCCGCAGGCTCGCCCATGCTCAGCGCCAGTGGCGCCAATGCGGTCGCGGAGGACTTTTGCGGGCTCGTCATGACAGTGAGGTCCGGTCCGGCTCCGCGGACCGACTCCCGTGTTGCATCACCTGACGTCGATCACGGCGTCGCGGCGCAGGTCGCGCAGATGGCGGCGCGCCATCATCGACAATTGCTGCGAGAAGAGGTTGTCCTCGATTTCATTGCGCGTCGGCATGGCGGTCGTATCCGGCTTGAAGCCGCAAACCGCGATCATCTCGATGCCTTGGGCGCTGCGCAGCGGCTTCAGCACCTGGCCGGGCTTGGCGCCGCTCAACTCCTGGCGAAGCCTCGGGTCAAGCTGGCCGAAGGCGACCCCGCGCGGCGGTTGCGCCACCGCGCCGACAATGCCCTTCAGTTGGGCGTCGATGTCGTCGCAGGACTTGAAGTTCTTGACGAAGTTTTCGGCCTCCGCCGCGCGCCGCTGCACATAGATGGGCGCGGCGTCGGGGGAGAGGGGCAGGATCACATGGGCGAGCGTCCATTCGTCCCGCATCGGATCGGGGCCGATGCCCGTCTGCTTGCTGCGCAACTGGACGATGTAATAGCCATTCAGCGTCGGGATGGGATCGGAGATCGCTCCCATGGCCATCTGTTCCACGACCGGAGCGACATCCTTCGACAACTGGCTCGCATGGACCCAGCCTATGTCGCCGCCATTCGCGGCGCTTGGCGACTGGCTGAACTGCCGGGCGACATTGGTGAAGGGCGCTCCCTGCCGCAGCTGGTCGACGAGGCGCTGGGCGCCGGCTTGCATCTCCTGCTGCTGCTGAGGATTGTCGTAGGTCAGCAGAATTTCGGAAACGAGATAGCGCGGTTGATCGGCTTCGCTCTTCAGGCGATTGAGAACGTCGTCAACCTCCTGATCGCCGACATCGACGAGCGGTCCGAACTGCTGTCCGACGACCTTGTTCCAGGCGATGTCGGCATAGATCTGGTTCAGAAGCGTCTGCTTCGAGATGTCGTTGTCGGCGAGGTACTTGTCGATCTCCTCAAGCGTCATGTTGGCGCGCGATGCGATCAGCTTGTACTGCTTCTCGATGTCGTTCGGATCGATCTTGATTTCGAGGCGCTTGGCTTCCTGCGTCTCGAGCACCTCATCGATCAGTCCACGCAGCACCTGCCCCTTGATGCGCGAAACCATTTCCGGGCTGTTGGGAATGCCGGAAGTTACCATCACGAGCTTGATGCGCTGTTCGAGATCGTAGCGCGAAATAATATGATCGTTGACGATGGCGGCGATGCCCTGGAAGTCCTCGCCATTGCCGGAGACGCTGACGCTTTCGGTCGGAGCGGGCGTGACGCCGGCGGCCGGCATCGGCATGCCATCCTCGCCGGGGGTCTCGGCGCGCAGGGGCGTGGACAGCGCAAGGCCGATCACGCCCGCACAGGCGACGACGTGGAAAAAGCGGGAAAGGGCTCTGGCGGCAAGCGTGGACGCGCACGCGCGCTTCATTAACTTCATGACATCTTTCACAGGGGCGCAGACCCCTTCCGTTAGGCCCGGACGCCCCCGGCCTGAGGCGCACAGAATACTTCAATCGAGCCCCTAATCAACCGATGACGACAGGCCAAAATCCGCAAGTTTCAGGCCGTTCGCGCGGCGAAAAGCACCCGTCGATCAGTTGTCTATGCCGTTGCCCCGGCGCCGGTAGCCGAAGACCTCCTTGGTGGGGTCGCCCAGGAGCGAGGTCTCGGGGTTGCCGAAGACCGTCGGGCCGGGATTGACGATTCCCATGGAGCCGGGATTGTTGGCCGGTCCGTTCTCCGAACTCACGCCCGTCGTCCCGAGATTCTTGAAGGTGATCTGGATCAGGAAGGTGTTGGACTTCTGGATGTCCTGATAGCTGATGTTCGACTGATAGAAGCCGACCGCAAGGCCGAAGCAGTCGTCCTGGTAGCCGACGCCGATCTCATTGGAAATCGTCTGGCTGTTGGCGAGGTCGCGGACCGTACCGCCGAAGAGGCGCCAGTAGTCGCTGAGCTTCAGAACGGTCCCGAGCGTGACTTCCTCACGCGCGGCGGGCGTGGTGGTCAGGGTCTGGTCGGCCGCGAAATAGGCATAGCCGAGCTGCGTGGTCAGCGGCCCGGTTCGCGCCAGAAGGTCGAACTCGTTTCGGCTGAACTTGAAATTGTCCTGCCGGAGCCGGAAGCGGTGGATGGCGAGCAGGTTGTCGTTCGGCGAAACCTGGATCGCGCCGACGTAATCGGATTTCTGGTCGCGCAGTCCGCTTGCGGCGGCGAAGCTCGTGTCTTCCTTGAGGCGGAAGCTCTCGCCGAACAGGACGCTCGCCTGTCCGCCGCCGGCGCCGTAGACCGAGTAGCGGACCCCGACATTGGCGCGCGCGCCTGTCTCCCAGCGGTCGAGGCCGGGAAAGCGGTTGGCGGAAAAGAGGTTGGTGTCGTCGAATTCGATGTTCGGCGAATCCATGTTCGGTATGCGGTCGCTGTTGCCGATGCTCGGCGCGTAGATGACCTGGGCGATGGGCTCTATCACTTCGCGCAGCACCTTGCTGCCGCGTACCAGTGGATAGCTCGCCTCGACGCCGACGGTCGGCAATCCGCGCACGATCGTCTCATTGTCGAAATAGCTGCCCGAGACCGCCGGGTCCGGCACCTTGCGCGTCGAATAGACATCGCCGCGCAGGCTGGCGAAGAGGCGGTAGACCTCGCCCCCTTTGGAGGTGAATGGCTTTTCCCAATCGAACGTTCCGGAGACGCGCCGCGATCCAAGCCCGCCCGGCGTTCCGAGGATCATCGCGTTGCTGGAGAAATTGAGGCGGCCGACACCGAGAATATTTCCCAGGAAGCGGTTGTAGTCGATCGTCGGCGCCACCCAGGGCGTGTCGTCGGTGCTGGTGACGAGGAGGTTACGGAAATAATACGCGTTGGCGGAGAAGCTGTTTCGTCCGTCGACCTCGTTCAGATGGATATTCGATGTGAGGTCGGTCGCGTTCGACAGGCCGTATTTGCGCAGATAGGTGTTGTCGCTGACAAATTCCGACTGGAAGCCCCAGCTCCATTTGGGCGCCAGCGAGAATTCGCCGTTGCCGAAGAGGCTGCCGCGGAATGTCGCGTCGCCCTGTGTGCCGCGCTGGCGCGTTTCCGGCCAATTCGCGGTGCCGAAGAACTGATAGCTGCCCGAAGCGATCCTGTGCCGGAACTGGCCCTGATAAACGATGCCTTCCTTGCTGGTGAAGCGCGGCGCGAGCGTGGCGTCCATGTTGGGCGCGATCGCCCAGTAGTAGGGAATGGTCACCTGCTGACCGAGTTCGGTCGAACTCGCGAAACTCGGCGCGAGGAAACCCGATTTGCGCTTCACGGTCGGGTCGGGCTGCGAGAAGTAGGGCAGGTAAAAAACCGGAACGCCGAGAAGTTCCATATACGCATCCTCGAAGATGATGCGCTTTTCTTCCTTGTTGTGGATCACCCGAAAGGCCTTGATCTGCCAGAGCGGTTCCTTTTCGCCCTGCTTCACGCAGATCTGGCACGGGCTGTAGACGGCGCGATGAAGCGTCGTCACCATGCCGTCCGTTCGTTCCGCGTCGCGGCCGGCCATGCGCGACTTGTCGGTCAGCAGGACGGAGAGCGTCCGGGCGACGCCATCCTTCAGTTCATTGCGAAGAACGACGTGATCGGCGAAGGCGACGTTGCCGTCGGGATCGAGAAGCGAGACGTGACCGTCGGCGGTCGAGACACCCGTGGTTTCCTCATAGGTCACCTTGTCGGCCATCAGGACGCGGTGACCATAGGCGATCTCGACATGGCCCACGGCAGTGACGATCTTCTTTTCGCGGTCATAGGTGAGCGTGTCGGCCTGCATCAGGACCTCGCCCGACTCCGGGAAGGTCTTTGCTGGCGCGGACGGGGTTTTGCCGGCACCCGCCTCGTTGGCGGCAGCGACGCTGGCCGGCAGGGCGACGAGGAGCGACAAGGCAGCGGTCGCCGCGGCCGCAGCAACCCGGCGGCCGAACGTCTCCATCCCCGATCCCCTCTTCAAGCTGACCCCCCAATGTTTCCCGGATTCGTCCGATGTTTAACCGTCTTCGAGGTGAAAGAGAACCGCAAGCCCCAAAAGTGTCGCCACAATTGTCGGGGCCCAGGCCGCCAGGAAGGGCGGCAGGACCCCGGACACGCCAAGCGCCAGCGACAGATCACTCAGGAAATAGAGAAGGAACCCCGCGAAAACGCCGCCCAGCACGAACTGGACGAGACCACCGAGCCGTGTGGCGCGCAGGGAAAAGATCGCGCCGACAAGGACCATGGTGCAGAGCAGAAAGGGC
>JAJXZC010000434.1 GCA_021780275.1 Pseudomonadota bacterium | reverse complement strand
TTATCCGACAGATATCGTCCAAACGCCGCAGCCTCTCTGCCATTGGCTTTCATGGCCAAGGTGAAGCGCTTCCCGCCGGATACCATCTCCGCAGACAGAGATCCGTTGCCAGGAGACCACGACCGCCTTTGCGGCTCGGCCGCCTTGCGTGCGAACTTCTTCGAGGCCTTGACGCGTGCGATCAACGCATTAAACCGCTCGTTGCTCGTCAACGTGGAGAATCCGTCTTCGTGCGCCGCCTGCAACGCGATCTCCAAGCTCAAGGGCCGTTCCAGCAAGAGCTTGAGCTCGTACCAGCGATCGCGTCCCACGCCCTTGGCGGGACCGATCACCTGTCGAATTGGCTCGGGCAGACTGGCGACCGCTAGCATCTTGGAGAGGGTAGTGCGGTCCACGCCGAGAGCCGCCATCACCGTGGAATTGTCCGCGTCATAACGAAGCCGGGCCAGCTCCGCCGCGAACGACGCGCGCTCGATGAATGACAAATTCGCCCGCGCGGAATTTTCCTGGCCTTGCGCGATGACGTGGTCGCGATCCTTCATGTCCTTGACGACCGCGCGGACCTTGCGCCCCAACAGGCGCGCTATCTGCAGGCGGCGATGGCCGAACACCACCATGTATCTTTCGCTCGCCAAGGGATGAGGGCGGACCAATATAGGCGAGTCCTGACCGCGTTCGCGGATCGCTTCGAGCAGCTCGTTGAATTCCTCTTCGTCGGTCGCCAGACGGTCCTTGACGAAGGAGCCATCCACGGAATCCGGATCGAGATCGACGATCGTTTCGCCAGCAATGAGCTTGTCGGCGCGGGCCGAGATCTCATCGATCGTGCTCAGCAGGGAACGCGACGCGCCTTTCATCGCATAATCAAGCGCCGGCGCGGGCGTCAGATGATCGCCGCCCCCTTCGTCGCGGAGATTCGCAAACGGATTTTTACGGGCCACCTCACCGCTCCTATCAGCACAAAGAGTTGAAACGTATGCGGATTTCCGTTGTTTTTACGGCGGTCAACACTAGAAGCGCCCCCAAGCCTGATGGATCAGCCCCTGAATTTCAAAATTCACCGCGTCCATGCATTCGATGGCGCGGTCATAGGTGTCGCGGTTGAAATTGGCGCGCTCGACCTCGTACAGCGTCTGTTTGGTCAAACCCGCGTCCGATACGGCGGTCGACTTAACCATGGGGCTTTTCAAGATTTCTTCCGCCAGCATGGATTGCATGAATCCAAGCATCTGGACCTGCGGAATGTCGGTCGGCTCGAACCGAGTGATCAAGTAGCGCAGCCAATCCATGCGCACGTCGGCGCCGGCCCTTTTTATGGTTTTCGTGATGTTGCCGAGCATCAACAGGAACTGGCTCATCGACATGAGATCAAGCATCTGCGGATGCACGGTTATCAACACCGAGGTGGCTGCCGTCAGCGCGGTGAGCGTCAGATAGCCAAGCTGGGGCGGGCAATCGACAATGACGACGTCGTACCGGTCGTCGACATCGGCGAGCGCTTCGCCCAAGCGTGTAAAAAACCGCTTGCCCTCCCGCGACGTTTGCATCGCCAGCGGTGTTTCGTATTCGTATTCTTGCAGTTCCAGATTGGCGGGAACGATGTCGAGTAGCGGGAAATTCGTTGAATGAATGACGTCTCGGATCCGCTTGCGCTGATCGTCGTATCGCATCGCATCATAAAGGGAAGGGTTGCGGTCGATCTCAGGCTGAAACCCATGCAGCGCGGAGAGCGAGGCCTGAGGATCAAGGTCGACGACTAGGACGCGATGCCCGGTCAGAGCCAGATGCTGCCCGAGATGAGCCGCAGTGGTCGTTTTCCCGGAGCCGCCCTTGAAATTCACCACGGCCACGACTTGCAGTTTTTCGTCGCCCTTTCGCTGCGGCACATATTTGCTCGCGTCCGCCCGGCCATTCTTGTCGAGATACTGCCTGAGTTCGATCATCTGCTCGGCGGTGTATACGCGCCGGCCGCCAGCAATGACGTGCGGCTCGGGCCCCTTGCGTTCAAGACTTAACCGCTTCAAATTGTTGGGACTTACACCGAGATAATGAGCGACTTCCGCCATGCCGAAACGACGCAGCGTCTTTTGCGCGTTGGGCGGGAATTTCTCCTGCCGCAGTTGGTCGAGCTTTCGCGAAATCTCCGCGCCTTGCGCTAGAATTTTGTCGTCAAATTCAAATGCTGCGAGCGACGGCATGATTGGGCTTTGATCCAAGGTAGCGCCAAAATGATCTCTTTGGCCGATTTAGCGCCAGTATGTCCCATTCGCGCCGATTCGCAACAAATATTAGGTTAACGCATTCCTAACAAAACCGACAATCGCGACGCCGGGGTTGCAATTCGAACAAGTGTCGTTCCCTTCCGCGCATCCCACGACGGAAAGCTGACAGCGAGAAACGCGAACCGGTTCATCTATTGAATGTACACCTTGTCGACCCCCCGGTCGGGGCATGACCCGATCAAGGCAAGGCCGCGCCCGGTCGAAAAAGTCGCTTCAACGAAATTCCCGCACTGCGGGGGATGACGAGCGGTCGTGGAGCGCAGACAATCGCAAACACTAAGCTCACGGCGCAAAATTGCGATGTGGGCAGGCCCGCCAAGCTGGAGCGACCGATGCAATTCAATCACGTCGCCAATCGTCTCGATGCCCGCCATTTCGAGATCGTCGTCGAAATGCTGAAGACCCAACTCGGTTTCGAGGAACTTCGTCGAACCGAACGCGCGATCTGGCTCCGACAGCCGGGCGCGAACGTCGATTTGCAGTTCAGCCGCAGCCCGACCGCGAACCGGGACGCCGATAAGCTCCGGTCGCAGGTTTCTTTCCTCAGCAACACTCCGAAATCGGACCTCGAAGCGCTCGAGTCCTGGGCGCGTGAGCGTGGTCTGGCGGCGCAGGTCGGCAGTTATTCGGATCGCGAGTTCTATCTCGACGCGCCCGAGGCGTTCATCGATTTCGTCATCGAGGCGATGATGCCGGAACTCACCGATTACGACTCCCCGGATTTGGCGGGTTCACGAGCGTCCGCTGCGCGCCGGGGTCCGGCGTGAGCGGCGTCCGGTCCTAGCGCATCTTCTCGGCGGGAGACTCATGGAATAGAAGCACCCATCGGTTTTCGCCATCGGAGCTCGGCGGCCGGGTGCCGTCGCGGGGGTGGTTGAAATTTGAAGGCGGCGTAATCTCCAGTTTGTGAAAGCAAACCAAACCCGGCGTTAGCGCGCCGACGGAGATCACGCCATGACAACGGATAGCACAAAGCCTACGGCAAGTTCCATGGAAGGCGAGCAGTTTCTTTGCGATGATTGGTTCGATCCCCTGGAAAATGGGGTACGGACACGCATTCGCGGGTTTATTGAGGAGCTTCTCGAAGCCGAACTCGAGGCGGCGCTGGGGCGGGCGCGATATGAGCGTGGCCGCGTTGACGGCGAAGGGTCGCCCAAGGGCGGCGTCGGGTCGCGTCACGGCCATCGGGAACGCAGCCTCCTGGGGACTTTCGGCGCCACGACGGTTCGCGTGCCGCGTGCCCGGCTGGCGAGCCCCGGAGGCAAGACGAGGGAATGGCGAAACGCGACCATTCCCGCCTACCAGCGGCGCACGAAACGGGCCGACGCCTTGATCGCGGGCGCGTATCTTTCGGGAACCAACACGCGTCGGGTGCGCCGCGCGCTGGCGGCGCTGTTCGGCGGCGCGGTGGGCAAGGACACGGTCAGCCGGGTCTGGCGCAAGACCAAGGGCGACTGGGACGCCTGGAACGCCCGCTCGCTCAAGGAAGAGCCGATCATCCGACTGATCCTCGACGGCACGGTCGTGCGCGTGCGCCTCGACAAAAAGGCGACGTCAATTTCGCTGCTCGTGGCGCTGGGCGTGCGCGCCGACGGCCAGAAGGTGCTGTTGGCGATCAAGAACATGGGTGGGGAGAGCGAGGCGGCCTGGCGGGCTTTGCTCGACAACCTGGTCTCGCGCGGCTTGCGAACTCCGGAACTCGTCATCGTCGATGGCGGCTCCGGCCTCGATAACGCGCTCGCGGCGCTTTGGACGGACATGGCCGTGCAGCGCTGCACCGTGCACAAGCATCGCAACCTGCTCGCCCACGCGCCTGACCGGCTGCGCGAGGAGGTCTCGGCTGATTATAACGACATGATTTACGCCGCCACGCTGCAAGAGATCGAGGTCAAGCGAAAAGCGTTCCTTCGAAAATGGCGGCTCAAATGTCGCGGCGTCGCCGACAGCCTGGAGGAAGCAGGAGATCGATTGTTCACTTTCGCGCGCTTCCCGCAAAACCAATGGAAATCGATCCGAACGACAAACGCCATCGAACGCCTGCACGAGGAGTTCAAGCGACGGATCAAGACCCAAACCGTCCTGCCGAGCGCGGAAACCGCCGCCATGCTGTTCTGGGCCTTGATGGCCTCGGGGCAGATCACAATGCGAAAGGTCGATGGTTGGCCAACCCTCGCCGAGAAACCTT
This sequence comes from Pseudomonadota bacterium, assembly GCA_021780275.1. Next base: position 254 of record JAJXZC010000434.1, on the reverse strand, counting down.
CCGATCAGATTATTGACCTCGCCGCATGATCCGATAATCTCAAGCCGCTGGAGACCGCCTCAAGCCAATTTCAACACCGATTGCGACGGCACCGGCGGCCGGCGACGCTTCCCAGAGTGGTTCGGTGAGCTTATTTGCCGTTGCGCGCAACGGCTGACGAGCGGCGCACTCTTGAAAGACTGCATAGGAGGAACCCTCGAAACGCAAGACCGAATGCGGGAATACCCGTCCACCATCGTCAACCGGCGAACGTC
>JAJXZC010000517.1 GCA_021780275.1 Pseudomonadota bacterium | reverse complement strand
CGGCGACACCGTCATCGATCCGTTCCTTGGATCCGGCTCAACGCTGATCGCCGCGCACAGGACCGGCCGCATATGTCGCGGCGTCGAACTCGATCCGCTCTATGTCGACCTCATCATCCGCCGTTTCGAAGCGGAGACCGGCGAGAAGGCGATCCTCGCCGAGACCGGCGAGACGCATGGGGCGCTGGCGACGCGCCGGGCCGAGGGCGCAGAACTTCCTGCGAGGTCGCCCGAACCCGCTGCAAGCCCTGGCAAGCGCCGCCGCCGCGGGGCGGCGTCATGAGCGCGCGTCGCGCGGCGATGCCGACCGCGCCGCCGTTCCCGATCGCAATCACGGGCGCGCGCTGGAGTTCGGCGCGCAGCTTTCGGCGAGATGCGCCATCTCGCGTGGACGCCCGGAGGCAATCGGGGCCGTCCTTCGGCGAGCCGACGATCGCTTCCCGGGAGACGGCGCCGAGCGCGCCGATGCGCGGGCGCCGCGGGTGCGCTGAAGGGAGTTTCGTATGTCGCGCCAATGGGCGATAGCCGTTCCCAGTATCTGGCTCGAGCCGATGCACGCCGGCCAGATGCGCGCCTATGCGGCGCTCTCAGGTCATCGCTTCAAGGCGTTGCGTTGTGGGCGGCGCTTCGGAAAAACGGCGCTCGCCAAAAGCTGGGCGGCGAAGGGCCTGCTGAACGCAGAGGAGGTCGGCTGGTTCGCGCCCGAGTACAAGCACATGATCGAGGTCTTCGCCGAGGTGAAGACGATGCTCGCCCCGCTCGTTGTCGCGAGCTCGAAAAGCCCCCCGATGCTCCGCCTCTCGAACGGCGGCCGCATCGACTTCTTCCCGCTTTCGAACGCCATCGCGGCGCGCGGCCGGCGCTATCACCGGGTGGTGATCGACGAGGCCGCCTTCGCCAAGGATGGAGACAATCGTTCAGACGATTCGATGATGGCGATCTGGGAAATGGCGATCAAGCCGACCCTCTTCGACTACAACGGCAAGGCCCTCGTCTGTTCGAATTCCGCCGGCAAGAACCCCGACAACTTCTTTTACAACATCTGCACCGACGCCAAGTACGGGTTCGCCGAACACCATGCGACCAGCTTTGACAATCCGCTTCTCCCCAAACGCGGCGAGGGCGAGAGCGACGCGGCCTGGCGTCGGCGGCGGGACCGGTTTCTCGAGGATTTGCGGGCCAACAACGACCCACTTGTCTATGCGCAGGAATATCTCGCGGAATTCGTCGACTGGTCGGGCGTCGCTTTCTTCAATCGCGAGAAGCTGCTCGTCAACGGTCAGCCCGTCCCGCCGCCCCAGCGGTGCGACGCGCTCTTCGCGGTCATCGACACGGCCGCCAAGACCGGAACCGACAACGACGCGACCGCGGTGACCTACTTCGCCTATGACAGGAGCGCCGCTATAGCGCTCGTCATTCTCGACTGGGATATCGTTCAGATCGAGGGGGCGCTTCTGGAGGCCTGGCTGCCTCAAGTGTTCGCCAAGCTCGAGGAGCGGGCGCGCCAATGCGGCGCCCGCAATGGCTCGATGGGCGCGTTCATCGAGGATAAAAGCTCGGGCACCGTCCTCTTGCAGCAGGCCCAACGTCGTGGCCTGCGGGCGCATCCGATCAAATCCAAGCTCACCGCGATGGGCAAGGACGAGCGCGCGATCTCGGTCTCCGGCTACGTGCACTCCGGTCGGGTAAAATATTCCGCTGAGGCTTATCTCAAGACGACGATTTACAAGGGCCATTCGCGCAATCATCTGGTAGACCAGATCGAGAGCTTCCGCGTCGGCGACAAGGCCAGCGATCGCGAGGACGATCTCCTCGACACCTTCTGCTATGGCGTCGCGATTGCGCTCGGAGACAACCAGGGGTTCTGAGGCTGACACACGGCGTCGGAACGGCGCGCGCGGTCAGGATTTACAAGACCTATGGCGCGGACGCCGTGCAGGTGATGAGCGAAAAGCCAACACGCAGAGCCCCGCGTTCAGCATAACCCAGCAGGATTCCATCACTTAAATTCTGCGGGGCGCTGTCCGAATTTGCGGAGCCAGCTCTGCTCACTTTGCCACTGAAAGATGCGGCCACCGGACCGACTTTGATCCGGGCAGTGGCTTGCATGGTGTTGTCGTCCAGGTAGTTGTAAATTGTCGAGCTTGGCTTCAATCTCCCGGGTATTCGGGTCAAGTGATTATCGCTCTCAATTCGGCATGGACGGGGAGAAACCCGATGGGCCTGACGGAATCCTGCGTGGCCGGACCAACGACTACGCCGGTACACGAGATTACACTCGGCGACTTGTTGCGCTCCGCCGCCGAACGCGCTCCGGATCGCCTGGCGCTCGTTGCGGGGGTTGCCGACCCGGCGTTGCGACGGGAATGGACTTATGCCGAGCTGTATGCGCAGGCGCAACGCACGGCGCGCGCGCTGCTTGCGCATTTTCAGCCGGGCGAGCGATTTGCCGTCTGGGCGCAGAATATACCGGAATGGATCATGCTGGAATTCGGGGCTGGCCTTGCCGGTCTTGTCATGGTCACGGTCAATCCCGCCTTTCGCGCCAACGAAGTTGAATACGTTCTGAAGCAGTCGCGCTCGGCCGGCGTGTTCGTCGTGCATTCGTTCCGCGGCAACCCCATGCTCGAAACCGTGCGGCAGGTCGCGCCGAACTGTCCGGAACTGCGAGAGATCGTCTGCTTCGACGACTGGGAAGCGTTCATCGCGTCCGGCGATGATCGTTCGATCGAGGTGCCGCGGCCGAAGCCCTCCGATCCCGTCATGATCCAGTACACGTCCGGTACGACGGGATTTCCCAAAGGCGCCCTGCTGCACCATCGCGGTCTCGCCAACAACGGAACTGATGTCGCCGCGCGTATGGGCATAGGCGAAGGCGACGTATCGATCGTCACGATGCCCCTGTTCCACACCGGCGGTTGCGTGCTCTGTGTGCTGGGCTCGGTATCGAAAGCTGCGACCATCGTCCTGCTGGAAGCGTTCGAACCGGGATTGCTGCTCGAACTGTTCCAGACCTATCGCGGCAATGCGCTGCTCGCCGTGCCGACCATGCTGGTCGCCCTTCTCGAACATCCCGCTTTCGCCTCGACCGATCTGTCGAGCGCCAAGGCGATCTGTTCCGGCGGCTCGACCGTACCGGCCACCTTGGTGCAGCGGCTCGAAAAGGAGCTCGGAGCGCCGTTCACGATCGTCTTCGGCCAGACCGAATGTTCGCCGGTCGCCGCCATGACGAAGACCTCCGACACGATCGAGGACAAGGCCAGCACGATCGGACAGCCGCTCCCGAACATGGAGACGAAGATCGTCGACGCGAATACCGGCAAGATCGTCGCCATCGGTGAAATCGGCGAATTCTGCACGCGCGGCTACCACGTCATGCACGGTTATTTCGAAATGTCCGAGGCGACCGCCGCGGCGATCGACACGGACGGCTGGCTGCACACCGGCGATCTCTGCGCCATGGACGCCCGCGGCTATTGCACGGTCGAGGGACGGTTGAAAGACATGATCATTCGCGGCGGCGAGAACATCTACCCGCGCGAACTCGAGGAATTGCTGTTCCGCCATCCGAAGGTCGGGGAGGTCGCCGTCGTCGGCCTTCCGAACGAAAAGTGGGGCGAGGAGATCGCCGCCTTCATCCGGCCTGCGCCGGGCGCGACGATCGACAGGGAGGAACTCGCCGCCTACATGCGCGCATCGCTGGCCCCTCATAAGACGCCGAAACACTGGTTCCTCGTCGACACCTTTCCGCTCACCGGCTCGGGCAAGATCCAGAAGTTCAGGCTGCGGAAGGAATGGACGAAAGGCGAGATGCAGGCGTTGTGACGCCGCTGCGTACTTTCTTCGTGTTGATTTCCGCGAGAGAATGACCCGAAATCGGGCACAATTTCCATGGCTGGTTGACCCGTGCAGAATCAGGGAGCGTCTTAATTTTCCGATGAATTCGGAGGCACGCTCGGGTCATATTGCGATGGAAATGTCGGGTCAGTTTTAGGCGGAATTCAACAGCCCGGCTCCTTTGCGACTGGCACCGGCATGGGGAAGATACTGACACAGGTCTGTCGAACCATGGCCTCCGAGTATGATCGTGTGTCCGTTCAAATTCGTGAGCGGATGGGCGAGGAGCTGCTCGCCATTCTTGCAGCGACGCTCGAGGCTTCAGCATTCGGAACTTACCTGCCGAGCGATGAGTCAGCCGTCGGCAGCGTTCGGCTGCGTCAGGTGCAGGGCTGGATGACGATCACATAAGTGAACCGCTTCTATCCCCCGATCGTATCGCTTCAGCGAACAAGATATCGTTACGAACACTGCACTATCTTTTCAAGAGTTCTCCGCTGTCGGTCTCCGACTACATAAAGGAGCGAAGACTGGAATATTGCCGAAGGGAACTCGACTCGGCGACTGCGGCCGACCGGTCGTTGACTGAAATAGCGTTCGAGGCGGGCTTCAACAGCTCCGCCCATTTCAGTACATCATTTCGCCAGCGTTTTGGGGTCAGCCCGTCGGAATTCAGGACGAAGACAGCTCGCGCCAGCTGAATTGTTCCGTCTCTGGAAGGGAGCTATGCGCGATTTTGGGGTGCGCCCCGAAGGCGCGTGTCATCAGTGAAGGAATGGCGGCGGCGCGCGGCGGAACGCGGCGCCGCAGACTGCATGAGACGGGTCCGCGGCCTTCAGGCCGTTCGCCACTCGCCGGTCGAGAGATAGCGATCGAGCGCCGTCG
>JAJXZC010000499.1 GCA_021780275.1 Pseudomonadota bacterium | reverse complement strand
CCCGATCTGCAGCGACGAATAGGAGCCCATCGACAGGCCGACGAAATGGGCCTTGGCGATTTTGAGGTGATCGAGGACGGCCAGCGCATCGGTATAGAAATGCTTGTAGGTGTAGACCTCGGCCGACGGCGGCACATCCGACGGCGTATAGCCGCGCGCCGAATAGGCAATGCAGCGGTGCCGGCGCGAGAAGTAACGCATCTGCGGCTCCCAATTGGTGTAGTCGGCCGCGAATTCGTGCAGGAAAATGACCGGCGTTCCGCTGCCGGCCTCTTCGAAGTAGAGGCGGACCTGGTCGCTGGTGACGGCATAGGGCATTTGCTGTTCCTTCCCTTGGTTTTGTTTTGACGCGTTTTCTTTGGCCGAACCCGCCGTCGCCGCCCCGCATCCGAGCGCGGCCAGCCTTTCGCTTGAAGAGCTTCAGGCCCGCTCGGTAAATCGCAGTTAATACTCGAGGCTGCAATGAGGCGGGATTGTTTCTTTTTCGTCATGGAATGATCGCGGAATGACCTCGAAACCGATTCCGCACTGCCGCATCGTGTCTTGCTCCCGCCACACCGAAACTTGCATACGAACGTCCGCATGCCGGCTCCGGCGAGCCGGTGGGAACGGGGGTGTCACAGAGGAATGAGTATGGTTCAGTTGTTTGCGTTTCGTAGGTCGCTTCGCGTCGCTTCACGTCACCTTGTTGCGTTAGCCTTGTGTTCGGCGGCGATCATCGCATCAGCCGCCCCGGCTTCGGCAAGATCTCATCACGGCATCGCAAGGTATGCTCATGCGCGTTACCATGGGCGTTACGCCGGCCGTCACACGGGCAGGCACTTCACATATCGTCATTATCGGCACATCGCACGCGGATCGCGCTGGGAGCGAGGCGTAGCGCAAATGCAGGCGCGGGGCCTTGCCGACACCCATGCCAGCCTCTCGTCAAGCACATCTTCCGGCGATATCGCGATGTCGGGTAACTTCGGTTCATCGAATGTCGTCGCCGAGGCGCGCCGTTACCTTGGCGGCAATCCGACCGGCCGAGGCAGCCTCTGGTGCGCACGCTTCATGAACATGGTTTTGCAGCAGTACGGTTTTCACGGCACTGGCTCGGACATGGCGAGTTCATTTGCGCGTTACGGCCAGCGCGTATCGGGTCCGCAGGTCGGCGCGATTGCCGTGATGGCACGGCGCGGCGGCGGACATGTCGGCGTGGTCAGCGGCATCGACGCTCACGGCAATCCGATCGTGGTTTCGGGCAACAACGGCAATCGGGTCAGGGAAGCGCCGATCTCGCGCGGCCGGATTTACGCCTACGTCATGCCGACGAACTGAGATCCGTGGAGGGCGCTGTCATTCCCTTGCGAGAGGGTGACGGCGCCGCTGCAACGGTAACTCAACGCGCTTTCCTGGAGTTTTGATCGGCTCTGCAACCAATCATCCTCACCGCGCGGCTGCTTCCGAACGCAGACTGAAACCGGAAATCGGAATGTGCGCGTATCGCTCTTCAGGGGTGCCCTCACTCTTGAACCCGAGCTTCGCCATTCGGAGTTCTTCTTCCATCGTGATCAGGACGGGTGGGTATTCACCGATGATGACGGCGGCACGTTCAAGGGTAAGTGTTTCCTGCTCATCCAGGAGCATTTTATACATCTTGCCGATCGGGCGGACATGTTCGAACGTGACCTGCTTTTTCCAGCCCTTGTTGCCCGAGTTCCGCACGCGTTTGGCGGCCTCGCTGACGCGGTGATAGGTGATCCAGTTCTCCCTCGTGAAGCTCCCGCATTCAAGGTAAAGCGAGATCCCCCACAGCATCTTGTTGATCGAGAAGCTCGACCTGACCCCCGCTTTCGCGCAATCGATCAGCGCGTTGATCAAGATGCGGGCTTTCTTCGCATCAAGCGTTTTGTCGTGGATCGAATATCGCATTCGCGAGCAATGCCGTCCTGGCGAGCTAATGTTAATGCCGCGAACATTTGACGCGCGCAACAAAAAAAATGGCGCGCTGCAGGGCAGCGCGACGCTCACGCGCTCCCGAGGCGAATCTGCGGTTCTTCGACGACGATCGCATCGCCGATGCCGATGGCCCCGCCGGCGATCACCTCGGCATAGACACCGCAGTCGCCGTGCCCGAGGCGGCGCATCAGCTCTTGCGGAATGTTGAGGTCGCGCGCCGCGGTCTGGGGATCGACGTTGACCGCCGCGCAGCGAACGATCCGCTTGACGACCCTGAGCCGCGCATCGCCGATCGCAATGGTTCGGTCGAGCAGCTCGAATTCGTGCCAGGCCGGCCAGCCGCTGACATAGAGGTTGGCGCGGAACCGCAGCGGATGGACCGGGAGGCCGATCATATTCTCGATCGCGGCGAGGCTGGCCAGATTGATAATGGAGACGACCTTCCGTGCCACATCCGAAAAGCTGTGGCCGTTGCCTGAGAGGACCTTCGGCGGTCCCTTGATCGCCCTCGCATAGCTGGTCGTGAAGAACCGCTCGATGGCGGCCCGGCCTTCAACCGTTTCGAGATCGCCTTGTGCGACGATAGCGCCGTCGTGGCGGATGGTCAGGACATTGCTCGCATCGTCGAAATGCGTGTGCAGCGCCGCCAGCCATTCGTCCCGCATCAGCATCAGGAAATAGGCCTTCGACATCCATTTCGGGTCGGCCGGATCGAAGCCGCTGGGGCCATTTTCGATGGCGTAGCGGCGGTCGGCCGGAAGCGTCTGGCCGACACCTAGCGCGACCCGCGACAGCGGTTCCGGGGTCAGGCCTTTGACGGGGTAGCGAAAAAGGCTGGCGATATGGGCGGATTGGATCGGAGACATTCGGCCTTTTAGGAGATTCCGCGGCCCGGCGCCACCGCACACGAATTTGTGAAGCCGCCTCTTCCGTTTCCGGAACCTGTTCCCACATTTACCTCAAGCCGGCGTCAGCGTCGGCGACGCGACCGCCGGCCGGTTGAGGAATGTCAATGCGGCCTGCGGAAACCCAATGAAGATGCCGTGTCCATGCTTTCGAGGTGGCGCGGCAGGCTGAGGGAATGATCCATGAATATTGAAAAATACACCGAGCGTGCGCGCGGTTTTATCCAGTCGGCGCAATCGCTCGCGATGCGCGACGGCCACCAGCAGTTTTCGACGCTGCATATGCTGAAGGTGCTGCTGGACGACAGCGAAGGCCTCGCCGGCGGTCTGATCGACCGCGCCGGCGGCAATTCGCGTGCGATCCTGAAAGCGACCGAGGACGCGCTCAACAAGCTGCCGAAAGTTTCCGGAAGCGGCGCCGGGCAGGTCTATCTGGCGCCGGAACTGGCGCGCGCGTTCGACGCTGCCGAAAAAGCCGCCACCAAGGCCGGTGACAGCTTTGTCACCGTCGAGCGGTTGTTGCTGGCGCTGACGCTTGAGAAAGACGGTGACGCCGGCGGCATCTTGAGAAAGGGCGGCGTTACGCCGCAAAATCTGAATGCCGCGATCGAGGCCCTGCGCAAGGGCCGCACCGCAGACAGTGCGACGGCCGAGAACGCCTATGACGCGCTGAAGAAATATTCCCGCGACCTCACCCAGGCGGCGCGCGACGGCAAGCTCGATCCGGTGATCGGACGCGACGAGGAAATTCGCCGCACCATTCAGGTGCTGTCTCGCCGCACCAAGAACAATCCGGTGCTGATCGGCGAGCCCGGGGTCGGCAAGACCGCGATCGTCGAAGGTCTGGCGCTGCGGATTCTCAACGGCGACGTGCCGGAAAGCCTCAAGGACAAGAAACTGCTGTCGCTCGATCTCGGCGCGCTGATCGCAGGCGCGAAGTATCGCGGCGAATTCGAGGAACGGCTGAAAGCCGTGCTGCAGGAAGTGACCTCGGCCGAAGGCAGCATCATCCTGTTCATCGACGAGATGCACACGCTGATCGGGGCCGGCAAGGCCGACGGCGCGATGGATGCGTCCAACCTGCTCAAGCCGGCGCTGGCGCGGGGCGAACTGCATTGCATCGGCGCGACCACGCTCGACGAGTACCGCAAGCACGTCGAAAAGGACGCGGCGCTGGCGCGGCGGTTCCAGCCGATCTTTGTCAACGAGCCGACCGTCGAGGATACCATCTCGATCCTGCGCGGCCTGAAGGACAAATACGAGCAGCACCATGGCGTGCGCATCACCGATTCGGCGCTGGTGGCGGCGACCACGCTGTCGAACCGCTATATCACCGACCGCTTTCTTCCCGACAAGGCGATCGACCTGATGGACGAGGCCGCGGCTCGGTTGAAGATGCAGGTCGATTCCAAGCCGGAGGAACTCGATTCGATGGATCGGGAAATCATCCGGCTGAAGATCGAACAGGAAGCGCTGAAAAAGGAAAGCGACGCCGGCTCGAAAAGCCGCCTGCAGACGCTGGAGAAGGAACTCGCCGATCTGGAAAAGCGCTCGGCGGACCTGACCTCGCGCTGGAGCGCGGAGAAGAACAAGCTGTCGAACGCGCAGAAGCTCAAGAGCGAGCTCGACGGCTTGCGCATTGAACTCGCCAACGCACAGCGCCGCGGCGAGTATCAGCGCGCGGGCGAACTGGCTTATGGCCGGATTCCGGAGATCGAGAAGAGGCTTGCCGAGATCGAGGCCAAGGAAAACTCCGGCGAGATGATGGAGGAAGCCGTCACGGCCAACCACATCGCCCAGGTAGTATCACGCTGGACCGGCGTGCCGGTCGACAAGATGCTCGAGGGCGAGAAGGACAAGCTGCTGCGCATGGAGGATAT
>JAJXZC010000842.1 GCA_021780275.1 Pseudomonadota bacterium | reverse complement strand
TATGGCGCGCAGGAGGTGCACGAGCTGCGCTTCATCGGCCGCGCCCGCAAACTCGGTTTCGCCATGCCGGAGATTTCCGCATTGCTGACGCTTTGGCGCGACAAGAACCGTCCGAGCCGCGAGGTGAAGCTCATTGCATCGCGCCATCTCGACGACCTCGAACAGCGCATCGCCGAAATGCAGGCCATGGCGGCGGCCCTGCGGCACCTGGTCAATACCTGCCATGGCGACGAGCGCCCCGCCTGCCCGATCCTCGCCGACCTCGGCGGGGAGGCTGAGCCCGTCCGGCCGCGCTCGTGACGGGGACCGCCGCTGGCGTTCGACGAAGCTGGCAATGACGTCCGGCGCCGCCTAAAGCGCGTCGATGACGCGACTGAGCTTTGCCCGCACGACAGCGGCGGCTTGCTTGAGCGCCGCGTTGTCGATCGCCTGCATCGAGGCCACCGGATCAATCGCCGCGACTTCGATTTTGCCGTCTCCGGCGTCGCGCACGACGACATTGCAAGGCAGCATCGTGCCGACCTTGTTTTCGAGACGCAGGGCCTCATGCGCCAACGCCGGGTTGCACGCGCCGAGAATGACGTATTGCGGAAAATCGACGCCGATCTTGTTTTTCAAGGTCTCCTGCACGTTGATTTCGGTCAGGACGCCGAACCCTTCATTCTTCAGCGCCTCGCGCGTGCGCGCAATGGCCTCGCCAAACGCTCCTTCGAGCAAGCGATTGATATAGTACGTCATCGACCCGTACTCCTGCCTGAGCGATGGAATTCGAAATCTGGCTCGTACAGCCGGCGTCCAAACGCCGCAATATTCAGAAGACGCAGGTTCGTTTCAAGCCCGCCATTCCGCCGCGATCCCATCGCAGCCGGCGTTGATTTTAGACAGGACCCTCGGCGCGTCCTGCGCAGCGCAGGGCCAAACCGCAGCGACGCCGAAGCCGGCCACGATCCGAAGCGCCGTCAGATTTCGCGGGCCTCGCCGTTTCTCCGCTTTCCGCGCCTCGGATATTTCCTGGCGATTGCGACCCTTGTGCGCCCTACGCGGCCAGGAGGACTTAATCGCGGTCAACCGGAAGCCCTTATGACAGGGATCGTTTGTGAGGCGGGCAAAGTCTTCCCCTGATGGCTTACCGGCGCGCCCGCCGCCAGCGGTTCGGCGAACAGAGCCATGGCGGGAACGGCCCCGATGAAACGGGCGAGGGGGTCAAGCGCCCGTTCGCGCCGGCGGTGGGAACGCTTTCGTAAACCCGGCCATCGGCCAGGGAGGCGTCAGGCCATACCAATGAATCAGGCTCGGTTCCGAGGGGTGGTTCGCAAGCGCGACGTCGAAGGTCGAGCCCGCTTCGAGAACCACGGCGCGCCCTCCGCCCGGACGAAGGAGGCCGAAGACTTTGGCGGACTTCCTGCCGACCTCGATGCTTCGTTCGACGATCGCCAGTGACTTGGACGAGGTCGGCTGCGGGCTCGGCGCGTCGTTGTCCAGCGTCAAAGCGGGTCTCAGCGCAGGGGCGAGCCCCCATGGCCACACCCCAGAAAAGTGCGGTCAGGAACTCGCGACGATCTATCGTGTGGCTCCATGCGTTCGGAACGGACAGACGACGAGGGCCTCGCCCGGGCCATGTCGGCTGCGGAGAAGGATTTGCGCGCCCGTGAGGCGGGGCGCGTCCGGCTACCCTTCGCCGCAGCCATTTCGTCAGGGGATGTGCAGCCCCTCGGTAACGGCTTGACGTCGTCCAGGGTGACGAATTGTAACGCTCGCACTTCACGCCGTTACGCTTCGTTTCTCGCCGGGCGACGCGTTAGCTGGTATTGAGCAAATAGACTTCGACGGAAGACGCCATGAGACTGCTGCCGGATTCGATCCGCACGCGTACGATGCTCACCCTGCTGGTTGGGCTCATGGCGTCGCACGTCGCGAGCACCGCTCTCCTTCCTATGGGCAGTCACGTCGGCAGCGGTTGGACCTCCGGGGCGATCGCCTCAGCTCTCGTCATGGGGGTCGCGACTGCCATTTTCGCATGGCTTGCAAGCCGATGGATTGTCGCGCCGTTCGACGAGTTCGCGCGCGCCGCCGAAAGACTTGGCCTCGATGTCGCCGCGGCTCCGCTCCCCGAGGATGGGCCGACTGAGGTCCGCACGGCTGCACGCGCTTTCAACCAGATGCAGACCCGCATCCGAAGCTTCGTCGAGGACCGCCTGCGAATGTTTGCGGCCATTGCACACGACTTGCGCGGGCCTATCACACGCCTCAAGCTGCGCGCCGAGCAGCTGGAAATCAGTCCGCAGATCAGGGCGAAAATTGTCGCCGACCTCGACGAGATGGCGGAGATGGTGGAGTCGAGCCTTGCGTTTGCGCGCGACGAAGCGCGGGAGGAAATGAGAGAGGCGGTAGACGTCGCCGCCATCCTGACGTCGCTCTGCGACGACGCCACTGACGCCGGCCGGCGAGCGGAGTTCCCTTATGAAGGGCGCCTTGTTTACCGTGGTCGCCCGTTCGCGCTGAAGCGTATGTTCAGCAACCTGATCGATAATGCGCTGCGCTACGGCGGCGGCGTTGACGTGCGCGTCGAGGAGGACGTGGGGCGACTGCTTTTCGTTATCGAGGACGATGGGCCGGGCATTCCGGCTGACCAGACCGAAAACGTCTTCCGTCCGTTTTTCAGGCTAGAGCCGTCGCGCAACAAGCGCACCGGCGGCATAGGCCTCGGGCTTGCAACGGCGCGCTCGATCGCGCGCGCCCACGGAGGCGACATCGTGCTCGAGAGCTGCGGCAAGCGCGGCCTGCGGGCCAAGGTCGTCCTGCCGCGCCATACGGGAGCGTGAGGCGATGGCGGCTCCCCACATTCTCATCGTCGACGACGACGCCGACCTCTGCGATCTGGTGCGGCAGTTCTTGGAGCCGCATGGCTTTCGCGCCAGCGCCGTTCCTGATGGGCAGGCGATGCGGCGGGCGCTTGCTTCAGATCCCGCCGATCTCGTCATCCTCGACATGATGCTGCCCGGCGAGGACGGGCTAACGCTCTGCCGACAACTGCGCGCGCGCGACCGCACGCCAATCATCTTTCTTACCGCGCTTGGCGGCGAGGCGGACCGGGTTGCGGGCCTCGAGATTGGCGCGGACGACTACCTCGCCAAGCCTTTTAGCACGCGCGAGTTGCTCGCCCGCGTGCGCGCAGTGTTGCGCCGCGCGGCGCCTTCGGCATCGGAGTCGGCGGAGACCGCCGGCGAGCCTGACGAAGCTCCGATCGGGCGCCGGCTCAGGTTCTCCGGGTGGACCCTCGACACCGGCCATCGCCACCTGTCGGCGCCGGACGGCGTCCTCGTCGATCTCAGCGGCGGCGAATACGAACTGTTGCTTGCATTTCTTCGCAGCCCCCAGATCGTGCTGAACCGCGACCAGTTGCTCGACGCAACCCGCGGCCGGCTTACGGGCCCGTTCGACCGCGCCATCGACATGCAGGTCGGCAGGTTGCGGCGGAAGATCGAGGCAGACCCGAAGAACCCGGTCCTCATCAAGACGGTGCGCGGCGGCGGCTACGTCTTGGCGTCAACTGTAACCCGCAGCTAAGCGCTGTCTCGATTTTTGTTCGATCGCAGAAATGGAAGCGCGACTACATGGTAGGTCGGATAGCGTCGATGATGTAGAGGTCGCCGTCCCGTCGCGTGAGCGTGAACACGACCTTCGATCCGACCCGGAGCGAACCTAGATCGATACCCGGCGCGACCCCGAAGTCCATTTTCATTGCCTGCGTGTTCAGGGCTTTCACCGGATCATGGCTGATGTTGACCACGCGCATAGAAGAGTCGATGGAATTGATCGTTCCACGAGCCGAAACCCCGATACCGCCAAGCGTTTCGCTGTCCGTCGGCATCGAAAGGTAGGCCCCGAACGATAGAGCCGCCACGGCAATGACTGCGGCGGCCTCCCAGAGAAATTTTGGGCGCGACAAGGTGAAACCACTCATAATCGGTCTCTCGCTTTCACTCGGCAGCTACATAATCTGGCGCAGCCAGTTTTCGGTTTGCATCGCACTGCGCGGCTTGGCGCGGCAAGCGCGCACCTTTTATAAGGTCGTAGATCGCTGGGATCACGATGAGCGTCAGCAAGGTCGACGAAACCATGCCGCCGATCATCGGAACGGCGACGCGCTGCATTACTTCCGAGCCTACCCCTGTGCTCCAGAGGATCGGAACGAGGCCAGCCATGATTGCGACAACCGTCATCATCTTCGGCCGAACACGTTCAACCGCGCCCAGCATGATGGCGCGGTGGAGATCTGTCTTCGTAAAGGGGCGGTTGGCGCGAGTGCACTCGGCGGCCACCTCGTTGCGAGCTTGGTCAAGGTAAATCAGCATCACCACTCCCGTCTCTGCGGCGACGCCCGCGAGCGCGATGAACCCGACAGCGACCGCGACGGACATATTGAAGCCTAGCCACCACATCAGCCAAATGCCTCCGACGAGCGCAAACGGCAGCGAAGCCATGACGATCAGCGTTTCCGTCAAGCGACCGAAATTGAGGTAGAGCAGCAGGAAGATGACCAGCAACGTAATCGGCACGACGATGCGCAATTTGGCCGCAGCGCGCTCCATATACTCAAACTGGCCGCTCCACGTAGCATAGTAGCCAGGCAGGAATTTGATTGAGTCGGCGACAGCCCGTCGAGCTTCAGCAACATACGAGCCGATGTCCCTGTCGCGCACATCGACATAGACATAGGCCGCAAG
>JAJXZC010000053.1 GCA_021780275.1 Pseudomonadota bacterium | reverse complement strand
CTTCTGTTCGTGCTCGGCTTCTCCGGGATCATCGCCTTTATCTTCATGCTCTATCAGTCAGCCTCGCTGACCTTGCTGCTGCTGCCTGCCCTGCCGTTCTTCGCCATATTCGGCTTCGTGCTGGCGAACCGTATCTTCACGCAGTCGACCATCGTGCAGGAGGGCTTCTCGACGCTTTCGGCGCAGGTGCAGGAAAACCTCAACGGTATCCGCACGATCCAGACGCATGTGCAGGAAGAAAACGAAATCCGGCGGCTCAACGATACGTCGAGCACCTATGCCAGCAGTTATTATCGGCTGATGTTCCTCAACTCGGCGCTCAACGCCTGGATGCTGGTCATCACCGGCTTTACGACGCTGCTGATCGTCGGCTTCGGCGGGGCGCAGGTTTTGTCGGGCAGTATTTCGGTCGGCACGTTTACCGCCTTCATCTTCTATCTCGGCATGATGCTGTCGCCGATCAAGGAAGGCGGCGTGATGGTGACGCTCTTCCAGCGCGGCGGATCGGCGGCGGCGCGCATCTTCGAAATTCTCGACCACGAGCCGGAAATCCGGGACGCGGAAGACGCCGCACCGCTCGATACCATTGGCGGGGCGATCACCATTCGCGATCTCTCCTATGTCCATGGCGGCGACAAGGAAGGCGGATGGCCTGCGCTCGCCGACATATCGCTCGAGATCAAGGCTGGCGAAATGATTGCGGTGCTCGGCCGCGTCGGCTCCGGCAAATCGACATTGCTGCGGCTGCTCGTGCGGCTCCTCGATCCTGCGCCCGGAACGATCTTTCTTGACGGGCGCGACATCCGCATGCTGCCCGTGGCGCAGGTGCGCGGCCAGATCACACTGGTGCCGCAGGACCCGTTCCTTTTTGCCGAGCGGCTGGCGCATAACATCTCCTATGACAATCCCGACCGCGAGGTGAGCCAAGTCTGGGAAGCCGCACAATCGGCAGACCTCGAAACGACGATCCAGCGTTTTCCCGACCGGCTGGAAACGCAGGTGGGTGAGCGCGGCGTGACGCTGTCGGGCGGGCAGAAGCAACGCGCGAGCCTCGCACGCGGGCTCATTCGCGAAACGCCGGTGCTGCTGCTCGACGACTGCTTCTCGTCGGTCGACACGGAGACGGAAGAATTCATTCTGTCGCGCCTGAAGAAGCTGCGCGCGGGCCGCACGACTCTGATGGTGTCGCATCGCGTCTCAACCGCGCGCCACGCCGACCGCATCATCGTGCTCGATCAGGGGCGCATCGCCGAGATCGGCACTCATCAGGAATTGCTGGCGCACAAGGGGCTCTATGCCGCGCTCGAAAAGGCGCAAGGCCAACGCAGCGCGCTGACGCAATCGCTTGAGGCGAGCGGCGCGGTGAAAGCGGAGGACGCGACATGAGCGGGCCGCAGAAGGACTATTCGATCTTCGAGGACGACATCGATACGCGGGGCTTCGACCTGCATTTCCTGTGGCGTCTGACGAAATGGATCGCGCCCTATCGCCTCGGCATGCTGGCCGCACTTGTGCTCGTGCTGCTGGCGGCGAGCGCGGCGGTGCTGGCGCCCGTCGTCGTGAGCCGTGTCGTCGTCGACGGTATTCTGTTGCCGTCGTCGGGCACGCATGCGCCGGACTTCGGGCAGAAGGCGCTGACGGCCTGGTTGCAGGGGCAGACGGGGCTGTCGCCGCTCATCGTCGCCTGCGGCCTCTATGCGCTGTGGATCAGCCTCTGGGCGCTCTTCGGTCACGGCTTCCGCATTACGCTGGCGCGCGCTGTACTGAACGGTTTGCGCGATCTGCGGCGCGATCTCTTCGAGCATCTGGAGCATCTGCCATCGAGCTTCTATGACCGCGTGGCTGTGGGCCGCGTGATGACGCGACTGACGAACGACATCGAAACGCTGTTCGAACTGCTGGCGGGCTTCGGCGTGCTGCTCGGCGAATTCGTGCCCTTCTTCGTCGCCGTCACGATCATGCTGGCGCTCAACCCGACGCTTACTTTCGAATTGCTGGCCATCTTGCCGCTGGCGGCTGTCGCAACCGTTCTCTTCCGTGTGGTTTCAGGCGGGGTCTATCGCGCCATCCGCTCAACGCTGTCGCGGCTCAACCAGAACCTGCAGGAGAACCTGTCAGGCATCGAGGTCGTGCAGCTCTATGGCCGCGAGAAGCTCAACTATGACGCCTATACGGCGATCAATCTGGAGAACCGCGATCAAGAAAACCGGGCAGTGATGATCGAGAGCTACTATGGCCCCTCGATGGACAGCATGGCGTTCCTCGCCATTGCGACGATCATCTGGTTTGGCGGGCATGACGTGCTGGGCGGCGGGGCGACGCTCGGCAGCATCATCCTCTTCGCGCAATTCGCCGACATGCTCTTCCGTCCCATCGTCGCCATGGGCGACCAGTGGAACGTTGTCTTCCGCGCCATGGCGAGCTGCGAACGCATCTTCCAGGCGCTCGACTGGGACGAGGCGCTGAAGACACCCGATGAGCCCATCCGTCTGCCCGCCGACCTCAAGGGCGAGGTCGAATTCCGGCATCTCGATTTTTCCTATCTGCCGGGAAGCCCGATCCTGAAGGATGTGAGCTTCACCATTGCGCCGGGCGAGAAGGTGGCGATCGTCGGTCCGACAGGCTCAGGCAAGACAAGCCTCATCCGTTTGCTCTGCCGCTTCTATGATGTGCCGAAGCAATCGATCCTGATCGACGGGGTCGACATCATGGATATGGCACCGGGCGACATCCGCCACAGGATCGGCGTCGTCTTACAGGACTTCCATATCTTCTCGGGCAGCGTCTATGACAATATCGCGCTCGGCAATCCGTCGATCAGCCGGGCGGATGCGGAGCGCGCGGCGAAGCTCGTGCACGCCCATGCCTTCATCATGACATTGCCCCAGGGCTATGACACGCCGCTGACCGAGCGCGGGCGGAACCTGAGCCATGGCCAGCGGCAGTTGCTCGCCTTTGCGCGTGTGCTGGCAATGAACCCGCATATTCTGATCCTCGATGAGGCGACTGCCAGCATCGACACGGAAACAGAACTCATCATTCAGGATGCATTGGCTAAAGTGACCGAGGGGCGTACCTCCGTCATCATCGCGCATCGCCTGCAAACGATCCGCGAAGCAGACCGCATCGTCGTGCTGACGCAGGGCCAGATTCGCGAGATCGGCACACATGAGGAGCTCATGGCGCTCGGCGGGACCTACAAAACGCTCTATGAGTTGCAGGTACAGGACGTCACGTCAATGTAAGCCTCGTCAGAGCGCAAGCACCGTGTCGATAATGCGGGCTTCTTCTTCCGCCGTGAGATCGGGATAGATCGGCAGACGCAGAAGGCCATCAGCGACCGACATGGCAACGGGCATGTCACCGCTGCTGCGGCCAAAGCGTTGAGCCCCCGGTGACATATGCAAGGGCACATAGTGCGAATCTGCAGAAATGCCTGCTTCGGCGAGCTTTGCCCGCGCGCGTTCGCGATCATCCAGCGAATTGAAGATGAGATAATAGATATGCGCATTGGCGCCGCAATCCTGCGGCAAGCCGGGACGGCGGAAGCGCCCTGCCCGTTCGGCGTCGGCAAAGGCGGCCTGATAACGCGACCAGATGGCGAGACGTTTGGCATTGATCGCCTCGGTCTCGGGCAATTGGGCCATCAGCACCGCGGCGATGATGTCGCTCGGCAGATAGGACGAGCCGATATCCTGCCATGTATATTTATCGACCTCGCCGCGAATGAAACGTGAGCGATCAGTGCCCTTTTCACGAATGATCTCTGCGCGCTCGACGAGATTTTCGTCGTTGACGAGCAGCGCCCCGCCCTCGCCCGAGACGACATTCTTGGTGGCATGGAAACTCAAGGCGCCGAGAGTTCCCAACGTACCGAGTGGCTGGTCGCGGTAGGTTGCGCCGATACCCTGAGCAGCATCTTCAACGACGTAAAGACCATGCGCCTTTGCAATGGCGTTGATCTCATCCATGGCGCAGGAAATACCGGCATAATGAACCGGCGCAATGGCTTTGGTGCGTGGGGTGATGGCGGCTTCAATCAGCTTTTCATCGAGATTGACCGTGTCGGCGCGAACATCGACAAAAACGGGAACGGCGCCACGCAGCACGAAGGCATTGGCCGTGCTGACGAATGTATAGGTCGGCAGGATCACTTCATCGCCGGGCTGAAGATCAAGCAGCAAGGCGGACAGTTCAAGCGCCGCGGTGCAGGAATGGGTCAGCAGGGCCTGACTGGTGCCGGTGCTCTCTCTGAGGAAAGCTTCTGCCTGTTTGGTGAAGGGGCCATTGCCAACCATTTTGCCCGAAGCGAGGCATTCGCCAATCAGCTCCATTTCGCGGCCGGTCAGGTGAGGACGGATGAAGGGGATCTTGTTCATGTCGGCAATGTACAATCGTAAGGCCAAGGGGACGGGTCGAAAGTGGGCGCCAATGTGCCTTGCCGCTTCCGCGCCGTCAAACCGGCGGGCGCGACGGAATGGCTGGGCTTTTGGCCTTGCCACGTAGCATTGTGCAATGCAATAGATTCAATATGAGCCAGTTCACGCATGCGCCTTACAATAGCGGCAAGTCACCCTTTTCCGTCGGCCTCGCCCCGCTCGATCCGGAGGCATGGCTCGAGGTCGATGAAAACCTGGGGGCTTATCTCGCCGAGAAGGAACAGCTGAACCAGCGGGGCGAGGATGCCGTGTTCCGCGCAGAGGCTGGCACGGAAGAGGCACAGGCCGAAGTG
>JAJXZC010000779.1 GCA_021780275.1 Pseudomonadota bacterium | reverse complement strand
GGATTGAGGATCTCCTCCTCAGCACCCGCGCCATCGACAAACTGGCCATCAATGAAAAGCTTGGTCTGCATGGTAGCTGCCCTCCCCGCCGCGGCAGCTTCAGCCACCCTCCCGGCATTGCAGGTTTCAAATCTGCCTATTCGAAGGAAACCCCTTCGAGATCAAAGCCTTAACCTGGTCCTAGCGCCACCGGACGAACACTCGTCCCGACGCCACAAAAATGTTAGGGCAGCAATAAGGGAATTGAAAATCGGAAAATCCGCATCGCTTGTTCTGAAAATCAGATACCTGAGCGGTCGGTGCCGGGGAGACGGCGGCGCGTATTGGGCGGGCTGTATTCGCGGCACATGTCGAGGAACTGGCTCGCGGTCGGCCGCAAGGGCGCGCCGCGACGCCAGGCGAGCCCGACATCGACGGTGGGAATGGGGTTTGCGAGTTCGCGCGCCTCAAGCCTGTCGCCTTCGAGCGACCAGGGGCGATAGGCCATGTCGGGAAGAGTCGCCAGACCGACGCCCATGCCGACGAGACTGCGCACCGCCTCAACCGATGCCGTCTTGAGCACGATATTGGGCGAGAGCCCTTCCTCGCGCCAATAGGCGGTCGTGGTTTCGATCAACTCATCGACCGAAAGCATGATGAGCGGTTCGGCGGCAAGGTCCGCAAGCGTCAACACGTGTTGTGCAAGGAGCGCATGGCCTGCAGGCAACCAGATGCGCCAGGGCGAACGGATCAGTACTTCGGATTCGAGCGCTTGCCGGTCCTGAAGGTTAGAGACGAGCAGCAAGCCGACATCGAGTTCGCCATTGACGAGAAGATGTTCGAGATAGGTGCGTTCATCCTCGACGACGCGAACATCGACCTGCGGAAAGACACGGCGGAAACGCGCGAGGAGATCGGCGAGGTAGTAGCCGGACACCATGTGGGTGACGCCGACATTGAGATCGCCCGACATGGCTTCCGGCCGGACGCTGACCGCGCGGCGGGCATCGGCGACCGCCGCCATGATGCGCCGCGCATGGAGGACCAGTTGGTGCCCCTCATGAGTCAGACGCACGCCCTTGGCATGCCGCACGAAGAGACTCGCCCCGGTCTCGTATTCGAGCGCCTGGATCGCGGAGGTGATGGCCGATTGGGATATGCCGAGTTCCTGCGCAGCGCGGGAGACGGACTCCGTCTCGGCGGCAGCAATGAAATATCTGATCTGGCGCAGGTTCATGGGCCGGCAGTATATCCAAACCGCGCCGTCTGTATCACCTCAGTTTGCCCTCATCCTTTCGAGCAGGGATGCGGTCGGGTAACCATCCGGCGGCAGGCCGACCGACTGCTGGTAGGCGCGGATCGCCTTGCGCGTGTTGTAGCCGATGATGCCATCGGGCTTGCCGTGCTCATAACCCTTGGCAGTGAGAAGCGCTTGCAACTCCTCGCGTTCGGAGCGGGTAAGCGGGCGCTCGTCATAGGGCCAGTCGCCCTTGATCTGCCCCCGTCCGACAAAACGATCCGCAAGCAGCGAGACGGCCAGCGCGTAGGAGGTCGAGGTGTTGTAGACGAGGATCGAGCGGAAATTGTTCAGGACGAGGAAGGCCGGTCCCTTGTAACCGGCAGGCAGCAGCAGCGACGCCTTTTCCTCCGTGTCGGTAGCCGGGAAGGCGCGGCCATCGGCGCGCTTCAGTCCAAGCTTCCGCCACTCGGCCACCGTCTTCGTCAGCGACATGTCCGCCAGCGCATAATCAAAATGCTTTGGCATCGCGACCTCGAAGCCCCATTGCCCGCCCGTCTGCCACTTCGAGACCTGAAGATAATGCGCGGTCGAAGCAAGCGTGTCGGCGGTCGAGTGCCAGATGTCGCGCCGCCCGTCGCCATCGAAGTCGATCGCATGAGCGAGATAGGTTGTGGGAATGAACTGCGTCTGGCCCATGGCGCCAGCCCATGAACCGACCATTTCCTCCGGCTGGATGTCGCCGGCCTGCACGATCTGCAGCGCGGCGATGAGCTGGCTCCGCCCGAAGTCCGGGCGGCGGCCTTCGAAGCCCAGCGTCGCCAGCGAGCGGACCACGCTCTGCGTGCCCATGTGATCGCCGAAATTCGACTCAAGGCCCCAGATGGCGGCAACGAAATGACGGTCGACGCCATAGGTCTTTTCGATGCGGTCGAACAGAGCGCGGTTCTCGGCGAGCAGCTCCCTGCCGCGGGCCACGCGCTTGTCCGAAAGCGCGCCGCGCAGATATTCCCAGACCGGCTTCACGAATTCCGGCTGGTTCTGGTCGGCCTCCATCACATCGGGATCGGGCGTCACGCCCCGCATGGCGCGGTCGAATGTTGCGGACGTGATCCCAGCCTTCATGGCGTCGAGGCGGAAGGCCGTGAGCCAGTCCGCGAAGCGCTCGCTATTGGCATTGACGGGCGGAGACACCGGAATGCGCGTCTCGGGCACACGGACATGGGTGCGCGCATCGGCGCAGCCGGCAAGAACGAGCCCGCCCATGACGATCATGCAGCCGAAGCGAAGGCCGAAACGCGGAAAACGAAAGGGTCGGGACATCGGTATCGAAGGCTCCTGCGCGAGAACTTTGGCGAGGTTAGCATGGGCCCGCGCGGATTAAAGGATGGCCCGCAGCGGTTTGAAAAATTCCCTAAGCCTCGCGCCAGACGGCAACGCCGCCGACTGGCAGGACATGCTCGCCGATGACGAGTTCGCCCGGCGCGATGCCCGAAATGTCCGCAGGCACAGGCCCATAGTTGAAGAGGAAACGCCAGGGGCCGCGACGGCGTGTGCGCAGGCCGGCCGCGAGACTTTCGATCGAAAGCCCGGCGTCACCCGCGAGACGGCGGAGAATCAATGCGAGCAATTTCGCATCGGGCCATCCGGCGACGTACCAGGCATTACCCTTGCGCGTCAGCGCCGGGCGGCCGTCATCGGTTCGCGCGAGGATGTCCGCCTCGCCCACGGTCACAAATTCGCGCCAGCGGTCGAAGGTGCAATGTTCGCCGCCGAAGACAAGCGGGATCGCCGAATGCAGGCGAAAGCTTTCGACGCGCGTCACCTTAATGCCGAGGAGCCCCGCAAGTGGGCCGGGCGCGAGGTTCAGCGGCGTGCGATGCGATGCCGTTCGGCTGCCGCTGCGCGGCATGACGAGCAATTGTCCCTCGAAACGCTCAAGCGACGCCGCAAGAAGCGGCGGCACATAGGGCGTGGACGGCAGCACGGCCAGAGCATAGCCGGACAGATTGGCCTCCGGGCCCACAATGTCGATGTCGAGCCCCATGGCGCGCAACGTCCGGTAGATCGAAAAGATCTGCTCGATATAGGAGAAATTCTGCCCCTGCGGCTGGATGGAGAGAAACCACCGCGCCTCATAGGAATTGACGATGGCAACCTTTGCAGGCGCCGCCGCTCCCAGCGCCCCGAGCTTTATGAGATCAAGCGCAAGCTGATGCACTTCCCCATAGGCGCGGTCCGTCTCATTGTTCCGCAACAGAAGCCCGGCGTGAAACTGTTCCTGCGCGAAGGGCGCCTGACGCCAGCGAAAATAGGAAACGAGTTCCGCGCCATGCGCGACGCCTTCCATGCCCCAGAGTCGCGCCATGCCGGGCAAAGGATCGGCATTATAGTCGGCCCAGTTCACCGGCCCCGGCTGCTGCTCCATGATGCCGAAACGGCCCCGCCCCGCGCCTCGATAAAGATCGTGATGGAAGGCCTGCATGTCCGGGTCGCCGGTGCGGGCGAAGGCCGCCTTGTGCGCCGGATCGGCGGGAAAGACATCGAGGCTTCCGAGCGGATAGGAATCCCATGTTGCGACATCCAGATCCTCCATCACCTCGTAGTGATCGAAGTCGGAATGAAAGGTCATGAAATTGTGGACAATGTCGCGTCCCGGCGAGAGGGCGCGCAGAATTTCAGTCTGCACACGATTGAATTCGCGCACCTGATCGGAGGAGTAGCGGTCGAAGTCGGCGCGATGCGCCGGGTTCGTCTCGGTGACGGCTCCGACGGGCAGATCGATCTCGTCGAAGTTTCGATATTCCATGCTCCAGAAGACATTGCCCCATGCCTCGTTGAGCGCGGCAACCGTGCCGTAGCGCTCCTTCAGCCAGTGGCGGAAGCCGAGCATCGCGGATTCCGAATACGAACGCACAGTGTCGTGGCAGCCATATTCATTGTCCGTCTGCCAGCCGACGACGCCCGGATGCTGCCCGAAGGCCGCGCCCAGCGCAGTCACGATGCGCGCGCATTCGCGCCGGTAGCCCGCATGGGAAAAACAGTAGTGCCTGCGCGAGCCGAAACCGCGCGGCCTGCCATGGCGGTCGACGGCGAGCATGTCCGGCATTCGGTCCACGAGCCATTTGGGCGGCGTTGCGGTCGGCGTGCCGAGAATGACGCCGATGTCTTCGGCATGAAGCGTGTCGATGGCGCGGGCGAGCCAGCCGAAATCGGAACGTCCGAACTCGGGCTCCAGACGGCTCCAGGCGAATTCGCCGATACGGACCCGGCGGATGCCGGCCTTGTGCATGCGCCGCGCATCATCGGCCCACATGTCCTCGGGCCAATGCTCCGGATAGTAGCAAACGCCGATCTTCGCTTCGCCGTGGACGACCATGCGCATATCCCTCCCCAAGCCCCCGCCCGGGCAGACCTTCAGCTTGCCGGATTTTTCCGAAGCCGCAAGCCTGCTGCGCGAAATCTCCCGATGCGCTAGGAAGAGCCATCTGCCCGGAGGATCACATGCTTTTTCTCGACAT
>JAJXZC010000120.1 GCA_021780275.1 Pseudomonadota bacterium | reverse complement strand
GTCTATCGCCAGGGCGACATCAACTACGTCGTCAATGAAGCGCCCGGCACCCACGGTTATGCCTTTGTCGCCGCGCACGGGCCCTGTGCGCCGTCGATGGCATTTCGCGTGGTAGACGCGAAGCGGGCCTATGAACGCGCGCTATCGCTCGGCGCGGAGCCTGCCGACATTCCGTCGGCGCAGAAGACGCTCGATGTCCCTGCGATCAAGGGCATTGGTGGCAGCCTGTTGTATTTCGTCGATCGCTACGGCGCGAAGGGTTCGGCCTATGACGCCGAGTTCGACTGGCTCGGCGCATCAAATCCGCGGCCGGAAGGGGCTGGGCTGTTTTATCTGGATCACCTTACCCACAACGTCCATCGCGGCCGCATGGACGCCTGGACCGGCTTCTACGAAAGGCTGTTCAATTTTCGGCAGATTCGCTTTTTCGATATCGAGGGCCGGGCTTCGGGCCTGTTCTCGCGGGCGCTGACCAGTCCCGACGGCAAGATCCGGATTCCGATCAATGAGGACGCCGGCGATTTCGGCCAGATCGAGGAATATCTCAATGTCTATCGCGGCGAGGGCATCCAGCACATCGCCTGCGGCTCAAAAGACATCTACCGCACCGTCGAGGCCTTCCGCGCCGACGGCCTGCCGTTCATGCCGCCACCGCCCGAGACCTATTTCGAGAGGATCGATGCGCGTCTGCCGAAGCACGGCGAGGACGTCGCGCGATTGCAGCGTGACGGCATCCTGATCGACGGCGAAGGCGTGGTCGATGGCGGCCATACCAAGGTTCTGCTGCAGATTTTTTCCGCCAACGCCATCGGCCCGATCTTCTTCGAGTTCATTCAGCGCAAGGGCGACGACGGGTTCGGCGAGGGCAACTTCAAGGCGTTGTTCGAATCGATCGAGGAAGACCAGATTCGCCGTGGCGTGCTGACATTGAAGGGCGCGGCGTAAAACATAGCCCAGCAACTGACGCCATAGATTCGAGCGGTCATATTTCGACATCATGGCCGGGACAACAAGCCCGGCCATAACGAGAAGGTATGTTACCCGGCCGCCTTCCACTCGCTCGTCAACTCGGCAATATCCACCTTGGCCGCCTCGCGGATCGCCGAGGGCGTGCGCGAAAAACGTGGCGCCGGCGCGGGCTGCGTGACGCCATGGCGGGTGACAAAAACCTCTCGGGCGGCCATATGCGGATGTTCCGGCGCCTCGCGCATGGTCAGGACCGGCGCAAAGCAGACGTCGGTGCCCTCCATGATGGCGCACCATTCGTCGCGCGTCTTGGTCTTGAACACTTCCGCCAGTTTTTGCTTGAGCGCCGGCCATGCCTTCGGGTCCATCTGCTGATCGAAGCCCGGCTCGGAAAGACCGGCATGTTGGCGCAGCAAGGCGTAGAACTGCGGCTCGATCGAGCCGATCGAAATGAACCGGCCGCACGCGCATTCATAGACGCCATAGAAATGCGCGCCGCCGTCGAGGAAATTGCTCTCACGCTGCTCGGTCCATCGGCCCGCGGCCGCCATATCGAAGAACATCGACATCAGCGACGCGGCGCCGTCGCACATCGCGGCATCGACCACCTGTCCCTTGCCTGACTTCGACGCTTCCAGGAGGGCTGCGAGCACGCCGACCACGAGATAGAGTGCTCCGCCGCCGAAATCGCCCACCAGATTGAGCGGGGGCACCGGCTTGTCCTTGCCGCCGATCGCGGCCAGCGCGCCGGTCACCGAGATGTAGTTGATGTCATGGCCGGCAGCCTGCGCCAGCGGACCTTCCTGACCCCATCCGGTCATGCGGCCATAGACGAGGCGCGGATTGCGCGCCTGCACGACGTCGGGCCCTAACCCCAACCGCTCCATTACGCCGGGACGGAAGCCCTCGATCAGCGCGTCGGCGTGGCTCAGAAGATCGAGTACCTGTGCGATAGCGTCCTTGCTCTTGAGGTCGACCTCCACGACTTTTCGCCCGCGACCGGCCACCGATTTCAGATTCTTCTTGGCGCCGACCCGATCGAGCGTGACCACCTCGGCGCCCATATCGGCCAGCATCATGCATGCGAAGGGGCCAGGTCCGATGCCGGCAAATTCGATAATACGAAAACCGGCCAACGGGCCGGAGGTGCGGGTGGAGGATTGTGGCGCTGATTTATCGAGCACGTTGTTTTTCCGTTGATGAAGGGAAGAAGGGCGGTTTCCGCAGCAGTGGATAGCGGCTTTGCGATCAAAATGCGCGGAAAATTATAGAGAGGAGCATTTGCTTCGGCAAACCGGATGCCACATCGCCGGAAATGCTTCCGAAGTCTCGCCGGCGAAATGGTCCTGCCTTGCGAGAGGTGGCCAGCGCCTGTGACCCGACGGAGACGGAGTACGGCGGCGTGGCCGGTGCAGTGCAACGTAACCCCCGTGAAATCCGGCATGAACGGCCCGTTTGTGCATCGCAAGCTGATTTCCACCAGCAAGCGCTATGGTTTACGGCCTCTTATCCATTCTCGTTTAGTTTTCGGCTTCGAATCCGGGAGCTTGCGCTCCTGGTTTTGCCGGTTTCTGAAGTAAAGCGGGGGTTCGAAGTGGGATTGTCGAAATATGCGCGGCCGCAATCGATATCGCTGAAGCTCCCGACCTTGCGGTTTCGCGCAAAAATCATGCTCGGCTTTGCGATCGTGCTCGCCATTTCGGTAGCGAGCCTGGGCATCGCCTATCTTGGATTTGAGCATGTCTCCGCCGGCGTCGCCTCCTACCGGAACAGCGTGTCGGAAGCCGATCTGGCGCGCAATATCGACCGCGAGCTCACTTCGTACCAGGCGTTGGCGCGGTATTATGTGGTGACCGGGAAGGAAGACGATGGCAAGGCGGCGCTGACCGCCGAAGCGGGTCTGAAGGACGCGATCGATCGATCGATGAAGGGCACTGCGAATCCGGCACGTCTCGATCAGGTCAGGCGCCTCGCCACTGAATTCGGGACCTTTGCCGGAATTTTTGCCGATATTCTCAAGGTCAAGAGCGATAGTGCGCTGGTCGCGCAAAATCAGCTCACGCGCGGCGGCACCATGCTGCGCTACAAACTCGACGATCTCGCGAGCAAGGCCTCCGAAGCGGAGCTTCCCGCCGTGGAACTCGGCGTCAAGCAGGTCGCGACGCAATATCTGGCTGTGACGGGGCTCGCCAACACTTTTGTCGTCAATTCCGACCTGGCGGTTGCCACCAGCGCGCTGGCGCGCCTCAAGTTCGTTGAAAATTCGCTGCAAGCGATATCGTCGACCGATGAAAAGATCGTGCTGGGCCTCAAGGAAGCATCCGGCATGCTTACCGCATATCGGCAGGCGTTCAGCACGCTCGTCGAAAATGCAAAATCGGTCGATCAACTGACGACCGAGATGGCCAAGTCCACGACCGCCATCATGCAAGGCTCAAGCGCGTTGAAAGCGGATCTGCTTTCCGATCAGCGACGACTTGAATCCGAATCGGACGCGATCATCGGCGAGGCCGAGCACCTGATCGTGATGCTCGCGGCCGGCAGCTTCCTGCTCGGTACCGTGCTGGCACTGTTGCTGGGCAGGGGCATCTCCCGGCCGATGACGGCGATGTGCCAGGCTATGCGTGAACTCGCCAACGGCAAGTTCGACGTCGTGTTGCCCGGCCTCGGCCGCAAGGATGAACTCGGCGAGATGGCGGGCGCGGTGGAAGAATTCAAGCTGCAGGCCATCGCCAAGGCCGAGCGCGATGCCGCGGCTCAGGATAACCAGAACCGGGCGAATAGCGCGGCGCGCCGCACCGAACTCATTCGCTTCGCCGATGAATTCGAGACCGCCGTGGGCGCCATAGTGTCGAACGTTTCGGCGTCGGCCGTTCAACTGGAATCCGCCTCCGGAACATTGACGCGGACCGCGGAGACCACGCAGAGCCTCTCCAGCCATGTGGCGGGCGCATCGGAAGAAGCGTCCAGCAATATCCAGTCGGTCGCGTCAGCGACGGAGGAGCTTTCCACATCGGTCGATGAAATCGGAAGACGGGTGCGCGAATCCAGTCAGATCGCGGAGGCGGCGGTGCTTCAGGCGCAGCAAACCGATGCACGCATCGGCAAATTGTCGCGTGCCGCGCAGCAGATCGGCGACGTGGTCAAGCTGATCACGGCAATCGCCGAGCAGACAAACCTGCTGGCGTTGAACGCTACCATCGAAGCCGCCCGCGCCGGCGAGGCCGGCCGGGGATTCGCCGTCGTCGCCTCCGAGGTCAAATCGCTGGCCAGCCAGACCGCCAAGGCGACCGATGAAATATCGTCTCACATTTCCGGAATGCAGGGAGCAACGCAGGAATCGGTTGCGGCCATCAAGGAAATCGGCGGCACCATCGCGCAGATTTCGAACATCGCATCGACGATCGCCGGGGCGGTGGAGCAACAAAGCTCGGCAACCCAGGAAATCGCGCGCAGCGTTCAGCACGTCGCCCAGGGAACCCATGAAGCTGCCGCCAATATCGTGCAGGTCAACCGCGGCGCCACGGAAACCGGCTCCGCATCGGCGGATGTGCTGAATTCGGCGCGAACCCTTTCGACCGAAAGCACGCGCTTGCGTGAGGAACTCGCCCGGTTCATGTCGAATATCCGCGCCGCGTAGAGCGCCGTTTATCGCGGCTCGTCGCGGGCCGACCCTGCACGAAAACGTGCTTCACTCGCGGCCGAACTGATGTTTCAACTCGGTCTTGGCACGTTGCAGTCGCTCTCGCTGTGGTTTCGGCAGCGTCTTGCC
>JAJXZC010000351.1 GCA_021780275.1 Pseudomonadota bacterium | reverse complement strand
CTCTTTCAAAAAGTCATAGATGCCGCCTGCCTGGGCGATGCTCAGGCTGTTCAGGACATCCTCCGGCAGGGCTTCGACATCAATGAAGCTGACAAGGTCGGCAACACCGTCCTGATGTGGACGGCGCTGAATTCCGCGCAGGGTATCCGCCTGCTGATCGCGCACAATCCCGATTTAAACCATCAGAACGAAGATGGCTGGAGCGCACTGATGTGGACGGCTTCGCACGCGAAAATCGAAGCGGCGAAGGTTCTGATCGATCACGGCGCCGACATCAACGCGAAGAGAGGGGATGGCTACAGCGTCCTGATGGTGGCGGTAGAAAGAAGGTCGATGGATATCATCAGCCTTTTGCTTGAAAAAGGCGTTGATATCGACGCGCGGAATGATAACGACGTCAGCGCCGCCGATATCGCGGAAAGAATAGGCGACACGGCATTGGTTCAGATGTTGAACGGCGCCAAGGAGAATATCCGCCGCCGTGCCGAAGAGGCCGCTTTGCAGGAGGAAAACGCGAAGCGGATGGAAATCGAGAAAAAAGTGAACCGCCTGAAAGAGAACAGGGTCAAGGCCAAGGTGCGCTTGAAGCCCGCGGGTCCCTGAAGGCTTATAATTTTTTCATCATCAGGCGCGTGCTTTCGTTGCCGTGTTCGATGATGCCGCTGAGGACGATTTTTCCGTCGACCCTTTTCGCGTCGAGAACGGATTTGTAGGTAACGATGCTTTTGGTCGGGTTGCCTTTTTCGTCGAGAATGTAGATGTTCGCTCCGGCATGGCTCGGGTCGACGGTCGATTCGATCTTGACCTTGCCTTCGCCGATGACGCTGAAAGCGCTTTCCCAGATGCAGCCTTTGTCGTCCTTGCGGTAGGTGAGGCCGTTTTTGATGAGCGTGGTGCCGTCGCCGTTGACCACGAAGGGGCCGCCCTGACTTGTCTCGGAGATGACCTGATATTCGCCGTCCAGATCTTCGAGGGTGATGGGCATGGCCTGTTTTCCTTTTTTTATTGTAATTTCATATAGCTAACCGCAATTCAGCGCCTTTTTCAAGATATCTCTTGCCGTTTGATGAGAATCTGACAATACTGGGTGCGGAAGGCTGGCGGGCGAATGTCTCGCCAATCCGGTCAGGGCCGAAAGGCAGCAGCCGCAACGAGTTTATCCGGGTCGCCGGTCTTCCGCTTCTCCAATAATGTTATGTTCATGCGACCCGGAAGAGATAATCTTGCATGCGGGGCATGCGAGTCGCCGGTCTTTCACTTCCTCTCTGAATCATGTTAACCTTCCAGCCTGTTTTCAAAAATAGGATGACAACCTCTTATGGCCAAAAAAACGGCATCAGAAGCGGAAAGCGCCGCGTCGGAAAAAGCGCAAGCGAAACCGGGTGAATACCGCGTTCTGGCGCGCAAATACCGCCCGCAGAACTTTGCCGAACTGAAGGGACAGGACGCGCTGGTGCGCACGCTGACCAACGCGATCAATTCCGGAAGGCTCGCCCATGCCTTCATGCTGACGGGCGTGCGCGGCGTCGGCAAGACGACGACGGCGCGGATCATCGCCCGCGCGCTCAACTGCGAAAAAGGCCCGACGGTCAATCCCTGCGGCGTGTGCGACCAGTGCCGCGCGACCTCCGAAGACCGCCACGTCGACGTGCTGGAGATGGACGCGGCCTCGCGCAACGGCGTCGACGAAATCCGCGAGATCATCGATTCCGTGCAGTACGCGCCGGTCTCGGGGCGTTATAAAATATTCATCCTCGACGAAGTGCACATGCTCTCCAAGGCCGCGTTCAACGCGCTGCTCAAAACGCTGGAAGAGCCGCCGGAGCACGTGAAGTTCGTCTTCGCCACGACCGAAATCCGCAAAGTGCCGGTGACGGTGCTGTCGCGCTGCCAGCGGTTCGACTTGCGCCGCATCGACGCCGACGTGCTGGAGAAATATTTCGGCGAGATTTTAGAAAAAGAAAAAGTGGAAGCGGAGCAGAGCGCCGTCGCGCTCATCGCCCGCGCCGCGGACGGTTCGGCGCGCGACGGATTAAGTTTGCTCGATCAGGCGATCTCCCGCGAGCCGCAAAAGATCACCGAAGAGCAGGTGCGCGGCATGCTTGGCCTCGTAGACCGTTCGATTACGCTCGATCTGTTCGAGGCGGTGATGAAGGGCGACAGCATCGCTTCCATGACGCTGCTCGACGGCCTTTACAAAAGCGGCGCGGACGCGCTGATGGTGTTGCAGGATCTGCTCGATCTCACGCATTACCTCACCAAGGTGCGCGTTGCGCCCGAGGTCGCCAAAAACGCCGCCTTGCCGGAAGCGGAGCGCGTGCGCGGCGCGGATCTGGCGCAGAGCCTGTCCGTTCCCGCGCTGACCCGCACGTGGCAGATGCTGCTCAAGGGCGTGCCGGAAGTGCAACACGCCTTCAATCCGCAACTGGCTTTGGAAATGGTGATCATCCGTTTGCTTTACGTCTCCGACCAGCCGACGCCGGGCGATATTTTGAAACAGCTTCAGGACGGCTCCGTCGTCAGCGCGGGCGGCGGCATGCCCGCCGGTTCCGCGCCGCGCGGCACGACGATCATGCGGCGCAATGCTGCCACGGTCGCGGTCGCGGAGCTTGGCGCGCCGGAGCAGGCGGTCGCCGCCCGGGTGGACGATTTTTCCTCCGCCGTCGCGCTGTTCGGTTTGCACAAAGAGGCGATTTTGAAAACGCAGATCATGAACTTCGTGCATCTGGTCAAATTCGAGCCGGGACATATCTCGGTGCGGCTGGCGGATGGCGCGCCGCAAAACCTGCTCGGACAGATGTCCGACCGCTTAAGCCAGTGGACCGGACGCCGCTGGGTGATCAGCATATCGAACGAGCGGGGCTTGCCGACTCTTGCCGCGGCGGAGCAGAACGAGAAAGACGCGGTCATGAACGAAATCAAGGCGCACCCGGTAGTCGGCGCTGTGCTGGAGGCGTTCCCCGGCGCGAAAATCATCGATATAAAGGAGAAAGAATAATGGCATTCGATTACGCGAAGACGGGTTTGCCCGACAAGCCGGAATGGCGCGCGGCGGTGGAGATCTGCCATGCGTGGCTGACGAAGAACATGATCATGTTCGGGCCGGAGCGCATTGAAAACTTCATGAAGAACCAGCCCCTCACGGCGGCGAACCTGATCATGGAGAATTCCGAAGAATGGTCGGAAGACTCCGTGACGATGGCGCTGCTCGGCCCCGCCAAGGCCGACGTGTTCGATGAAAAAGGCGCTTTCCACGCGCGGGCCGGCGAGTTCGGAGAGAAAACAAAGGCATTGTTCAAGGCGATGACGGAAGAAGGGCACGCGCCCGACGCGGAGCAACGGCGCGATATGGTGCGGCTGTTCCTTGTCGAGGGGCTTTCGACGATGAACGACCAGATGATCGGCCGCAAGAAGGCGGACGGTTTTCATGAGAAGAGATGGATTATCCTGCGCGACCTCGAGCGCGATTTTTCCGCCGTCAAGGGACAAAATCCGGCGCTGGACGATCTTTTCGAAAAGGCCGCCAAAGAATCCCGCGCCACGCTGGAGGCGCTGGACTTCGAGCGTGAAAAGAGCGGCAAGGGGCCTAAAAAGAATGCGCGTCGTAACCTGGAACCTTAATTCCGTCCGCCTGCGCATCGGCCTCGTCGCGCGCCTGATCGACGCGAAAAAGCCTGATGTGATCTGCATTCAGGAGACCAAGACGCAGGATGAATTTTTCCCCGTCGAGGCCTTCGAGGCCAAAGGCTACACCCATCACCACTTCACCGGCATGAAGAGCTACAACGGCGTGGCGATTTTCTCTAAATTGCCGCTGACGGAGAAACAGATCCACAAGCGCGTCGGCAGGAACGACTGCCGCCATATCTCCGCAAAAGTCGGCAAAAAGTTCGAGCTGCACAATATTTACATTCCCGCGGGCGGTTACGAGGCCGACATCAAATCGGAAAAATTCCGCCACAAGCTCGATTTCGTCGACGAACTGGCGAAGTGGTTTCCGAAGGAACGGTCAGCGAAAGCAAAAATGATCGCCGTCGGCGATTTCAACATCGCGCCGCTCGAAAACGACGTTTGGGATCACAAGAAGATGCTCGACGTCGTCTCGCATACGCCCGTCGAGGTGGAAAAGTTCACGAAGTTCTACAATTCCGTCGGCTGGGTCGATGCCGTGCGCCATTTCGTGCCGGAAGAGAAAAAGCTTTATTCGTGGTGGAGCTACCGCGCGGCGGACTGGGACGCCGCAGACAAGGGCCGTCGCCTCGACCATGTCTGGGTCACCAAGGGCTTGAAACCCGCGCTGAAGAGGCAGGAAATTCTCCGCGACGCGCGCGGCTGGGAACGCCCGAGCGATCACGCGCCTGTCATTCTCGATCTGGATTTTTCCGGATAACCCCGGATTTGCCGGAAAATTATTTCATAACATCGCGCGATGGTTTCGGGCGCATGTATGTCCGAAAAGCGGTTTTGTAAGAGAGTTCTTTCGCCTATGATATTGGAGCATTGAACGCGCACCCGCGCGCTTCCTCAAAACCAAGGAGTTTGCCTTCATGACGACCACCGGACACGACAGCCTCAAAACCAGAAAAACACTCACCGTCGACGGCAAGCAGTACGATTATTTCAGCCTCAAGGAAGCGGCGAAAACGGTCGGCGACGTCGCGAAGCTGCCGTATTCGCTGAAAGTGCTCCTCGAAAACCTGTTGCGCTTCGAGGATGGCCGCACGGTTAAAACAGACGACATCAAGGCCATGGG
>JAJXZC010000780.1 GCA_021780275.1 Pseudomonadota bacterium | reverse complement strand
GGCAATCTCTTCCGCCAGCGCCTCGCGTGCGCCGGGCGAAAGGTCCGCACCGAAAAACGGAGGATTGCCCGGCGTCGGAAAGGCGCTCTTCATGACGAGCTGTTCGGGGTTTTCGAGCACATGCGCAAGCGCCGCCTCGCCGCCGCACCACCAGCTTGCCACATCGGGGAGCGCAAGTTCTTCGCCCAGCAGTCGCTGCGACAGGATCGGCAGAAAGGGTTTGAAGGCCATGGCCTGCAGCACGCCTGCGCCGAGTGCATTGGCAACCGTCACATTGCCCGCCCGCGCTGCCTCCACAAGTCCCGGCACCCCCAGCGCACTATCGGCGCGGAGATCAAGCGGATCGCAGAAGACATCGTCCAACCGTCGCAGGATGATATCGACGGGTTCGAGCGCGCTCACCGTCTTGATGTAGACGCGTGTGTCGCGCACCGTCAGGTCTGCGCCCTCCACCAGCGTCAATCCGAGATGATTGGCGAGGAAGAGATGCTCGAAATAGGTTTCATTGTAAGGCCCCGGCGTCAGCAGCACGATGCGCGGCGGCCTGTCGTCGTCGCGGCCCTGCGGCGCAAGTGCGGCAAGCCCCTCGCGCAAGGCGGTAAAGAAAGGCATCAGCGGTTCGACGCGCGCATCCGCAATGCAGTCCGACAGCACGCGGCCGATGACGCTCCGGTTTTCCAGCGCATAGCCCGCGCCGCTCGGCGCTTCAGTGCGATCGGCGAGCACGCGCCAGCGACCATCAGACCCACGCGCCAGATCGACGGCGCTCAAGTGCAGATAGCGTCCGCCGGGCGGGCGTATGCCGTGGCAGGGACGCAGGAACCCCGGATTGGCCTCGATCAGCGCTGGCGGCAAAATCCCTTCCGCAACCATCTGCTGCGGCCCATAGATATCGCCAAGCAGCGCATCGAGCAGTCGCACGCGCTGGATGACGCCCGCCTCGATCTCGCGCCATTCCGCCGCCGGGATCAGCAGAGGTAAAACATCGAGTGGCCAGAGCCTCTCGCCGCTCTGCGGATCGTCATAGATCGTATAGGTGACGTCGTTCTGGCGCAGCAGGCGGCGCGTTTCTTCCACGCGCTCGCTCATCTCCTGCGAACTTAAAGGTGCGAGCCGTGCAAGGATCGATTGCCAGTGCGGCCTGAGCCGCCCGTTGCCGGTTGCGATCTCATCATAGGCGGGCATGCCGCTCGCCTGCACCTTTGGCGATGGCGCATAACCAAGCGCTCCAGCCTCGCCGAAAAGCGAAGGCTGGTCGGACGACAGCCCGCTTGGGGCAAAAGGGTCAACCGACTCAGACACGGCGCAAGTCTAGCGTGAAAGGGAAGTCCGGGTTAAGGCCTGTGTCATTCATGGTAAATGCCCCTGGCGTATGCCCGCTGGCGTGGAATCGCGCCAGTCTCCGGCCCTCTGCCTCATGCGCATTGATCGGCATGGTCTCGAAGTTCCGGCCCCCCGGATGGCTAACATGATAGGTGCAGCCGCCGATGGAGCGGCCGGACCATCCGTCCACGAGATCGAAGACCAGCGGCCCATGCGCCGGGATCGTCGGGTGCAGACCCGAAGGCGGTTGCCAGGCCTTATAGCGGACCCCGGCCACGAATTCCCCTTCTACGCCCGTCGGGTGGAGAGGCAATTTCCAGCCATTGCAGGTGACCGAGTGGCGTTCGCTCACCATGCCCTTGACGCGCACCTGCAGCCGTTCCACGGAACTGTCGACGAAACGCACCGTGCCGCCGCCGCCCGGTTCCTCGCCCAGCACATGCCAGGGTTCCAGCGCATGGCGGATTTCAAGTTCGATGCCTTTCAGCACCACCTTTCCATGCAGCGGAAAGCGGAAATTTATATGCGGTTTGAACCATTCGTTCTGGAAGGGATAGCCCGCATCGCGCAGGTCGGCCAGCACGTCGTTCATGTCCTGCTCGACGAAGAAGGGCAGCATGAATTTATCGTGCAGGCTCGTTCCCCAGCGCACAGGCCGCGCCTTGTAGGGCTCCTTCCAGAAGCGTGCGATGAGCGCCCTGAGCAACACCTGCTGCGCCAGCGACATCTCCGCATGCGGCGGCATTTCAAAGGCGCGGAATTCGACAAGTCCCAGCCGCCCGGTGGATGAATCCGGTGAATAGAGCTTGTCGATGCAGAACTCCGCGCGATGCGTATTGCCCGTCACATCGATCAGGATATTGCGCAGCGCCCGGTCGACGAGCCAGGGCGGACAATCCGGTCCCGCCTTTTCGATCTGCTTGAAGGCGATTTCGAGTTCATAGAGCGCATCGTCGCGCGCTTCGTCGATGCGCGGCGCCTGGCTTGTCGGGCCGATGAAGAGGCCCGAGAAGAGATAGGAAAGGGTAGGGTGGTTCTGCCAATAGCTAATGAGGCTCTGGAGAAGATCGGGGCGTCTCAGGAACGGACTGTCGGCAGGCGTCGCCGCACCGACGACAAGGTGGTTGCCGCCGCCGGTTCCGACATGTCGCCCATCGACCATGAATTTTTCCGTACACAGACGGGATTGACGTGCATCTTCATAGACCTGCTGGATCGTCTGCACCAGCTCGTCCCAGCTTGACGAAGGGTGGATATTCACCTCGATCACACCGGGGTCGGGCGTCACGGCAATGGAATTTAATCGCGGATCGCGAGGCGGCGCATAGCCTTCGATAATGACGGGGAAGCCGGTTTCGACAGCTGCCTGTTCGATCGCCGCGATAAGGTCCAGATAATCTTCGAGCTTTTCAATGGGCGGCATGAAGCAATAGAGCCGCCCTTGTCGCGCTTCGACCGCAACGGCGGTGCGCACGATCCATGCAGCGCTTTCGCCCTTCTTGATTTCGCCTGTCACGACTTCGCCCCTGGGCGCGTCGCTTGAGAGCGGTTCCATTTCGGTCTGCATTTGCCGTTCGCCCGCATCGTCCACACCGGCGACGACATAGGCTTGCTCCGCGCTTTGCTTTGCAGGCGCCGTCACAGGTTGCGGATCATGCGTCTTGCGCACGGGCAGCGGCCCGCGTTCGTCGAAGGGATCCTGCGCAAAGAAATAGGGGTAGTTCGCCTTGTCGACCCATGGCAGCGACGGCAGCGGCAGGCGATGGCCGATGGCGCTGTCGCCGGGCATGAGGTAGAGCCTTTCGCGCCGCGTCGGCCAGACGCTCGATTGCCACACGGGGCCGGAGGCCTCATGTCGCCGTCCAAGCGGCAGCACGAAGCCTTTGGGCACATCGAGCCCACGGTCGAAGACGAGCGCCAGTCGCGCGCGTTCTTCCTCATCGTCGAGCTTGCTATCCAGCGGATCGACATTGGCAGGCAGCAGGCTTTCGCGGCGAATATAATGCCAGGGGTCTTCATAGGCCGCCCGGATCGTCTCGTCGCCAAGCCCGAGCTTGCTCGCCAGCGCCGCCATGAAGATGTCGGCTTCCTCCGGCCCATAGCCATAGTCGCGATCTTCATGCGCGAGAAACTCGCCATTGGTCCAGATCGCATGCCCGTCGCGCCGCCAATAGGCGGTGAGCGCCCATCTGGGCAAGCTTTCACCCGGATACCATTTGCCTTGCCCGAAATGGAGGAGCCCGCCGGGCGCGAAGCGTCGCATCAGCCGGTCCACGAGATCGGCGGCGATGCCGCGTTTCGTCGGTCCTGTCGCCGCCGTGTTCCATTCCGCGCCATCCATATCGTCGATGGAAACGAATGTCGGCTCGCCGCCCATGGTCAGCCGAACGTCGTTCGCCACGAGTTCGCGGTCCACCATCTGGCCCATCGCGTCGATGGCGCCCCATTGCACCGGCGTATAGGGCTTCGTCGTGCGCGGCTGCTCGTCGATGCGCGTGACAAACATCTCGTGGCTGAAAGTGACCTCACACGGGTCGATACCGCCACTGATCGGCGCCGCGCTCGAAGCGTCCGGCGTGCAGGCAAGCGGGATGTGTCCTTCGCCCGCGAGCAATCCCGATGTCGGATCAAGCCCGATCCAGCCCGCGCCCGGCAAATAGACTTCCGTCCAGGCGTGCAGATCGGTGAAGTCGCGTTCCGGCCCGCTCAAGCCCTCGAGCGGCTTTTCATCCGCGACGAGCTGGATGAGATACCCGGACGCAAAACGTGCCGCCAATCCGAGATGCCTGAGGATTTGCACCAGCAGCCAGGCGCTGTCGCGACAGGATCCGCGCGCGCTCGTCAGCGTGTGTTCGCAGGTCTGGATACCGGGCTCCAGACGGATCACATAGCCGATGCGTTCCTGCAGTTGCCGGTTGATGTCGGTGAGAAAATCGATGGTCATCCGTGGCGTCAGGTCGATCCCGTAGAGCAGTTTCTGCAGCTCCGGTCCCGCCTCTTCCTTTTCAAGGTAGGGCTTCAGCTCATGCGCCAGTGCCGCGTCATACTGGAAGGGAAATTTCTCGGCGCTTTTTTCGAGGAAGAAGTCGAAAGGATTGATGATCGCCATTTCCGCGACCAGATCGACCTCGACCATGAATTCGCTCGTCTTCTCGGGGAAGACGAAACGCGCCAGATAATTCGACTGCGGGTCCTGCTGCCAGTTCAGGAAGTGCTTCTTCGGCGTCACCTTCAGCGAGTAGCTGAGGATCGGCGTCCGGCAATGCGGCGCGGGTCGCAATCGAACGATCTGCGGGCCCAGATTGACGGGCCGGTCGTAGCGATAATGAGTGCGATGGGTGAGGGCGACCTGGATAGCCATGCTTGAGCGCAACTCCTTTTGCCGGGCGTCCCAAACCATCCTCCGGGGACGGACCCGATAACATTATGTTGC
>JAJXZC010000266.1 GCA_021780275.1 Pseudomonadota bacterium | reverse complement strand
TAGTCGCGGCCCTCGTTAGAGCGCTTGGACCAGGCGGCGCCAATTTCCGCGCGGCCCACCAGGACCCGGTGGCTGGGGGCGTTCTCGCCGACAGCGCGGGCGTCGGGGACGATGCGCACGCCTTTGGCCTGAACGCTGAGGGTGACGATTTCGCCGGTGAATTCATTCGAGCCGGTTTTCTTGAAGGTGCCGATGGTCGCCATTTTAAGTCTCCGTTTGCTGTTCCGAGCCCGCGCCGTCGCGGCCTCGATGGCGATTGTCCGGCCGGAGGCGACCGACGCCGCACCCGTTGGGGCCGAAGCGTCAGCGGAGGACGGCACAGGCGCGAGTTTCTTGTCTCGCGAGGAATGGGCGATCCGGAACGGTCGCCCAGGGGAAGAAAGTCGTGACGCGCCGTTGCGGCATAGGCGGGCGAGGCGCAGCCGCCCTTCGGCCAAATCGCAAACCAGAAGAGGCCCGTTTGGAGCGGGAGTCGGACAGCGGAAATCGAAGACAAATCCGGCCTTGAGGCTCTCGAAGACCCACGAGCAAAAAGAACAGGCGGACTGAATGTTGCTGCATTCGGCCAGAGGCCACATAGACCCCTGACCGCTTTTCGCTGGTCGCCGCGCCAACGAAATCCAGGCCGGCTCGAGCCGTATTAGCGCCTCATTCCTCAAGCCCAACGATCGCGATCATCGTCACGGCCTCATTCACGTAGTCCAGCGAAGATCTCGATATACAGCCGGAGGGCATCGAATGACATAGCAAGCCGGCTAAGGCCTGACGTTCATCGATTAGGCCCTTGGCTGGCGCGCCACCGTCCCGCCCGCGCAGCAGTTCTTAAAGCGCGGCGATCCATTAAGTTCCTGGGCCCGAACGCTGGAGCGGCCGGCGGCGCGAAATCGACAAGTCATTCCCGCAGTTTCTGGCGAAGGCCCGTCTATATAAGGAAATGAGCGATTATGGCGTTGGACCCGGCGTCGACGTCACGATGTCCGACGCGAACCACTCGATCGCGAACGCGGCCCACATTGTGGACACCATCGCAGCGATGTTGACCGGACAGCAGTAACAATGAGCGATAGGGTATGATAGATATTGTCAATTCGACGGGCGACCAGGGTGATCGGCCTGAAGCGCTTCCCATCCTAAATGCCATCCTCGAAGCGATTTTCGCAACGTAGCGCGTTTTCCGCCGCGCCTCAGCGATTGCGACCATTTCAAGGATTTGCTCGCGTCGGAGCCCATCCCGACGCGAGTAGAGCGATCGGGTTATTTTGGCCCGAAGGAGGCGAAAGGATCAATCTCGGCCAAAATCTGCGCCTCGTCGCCGTCGAATTCATTGGCGGGCGCGACCGAAAGGCTTCCGTCGCCCGCACGAAATATAACGATAGCGACCATCAGGCTGGTTGCGAGGCTGAAGGCGAAGGCTTGAGCGTCTTTGGCGGACATCGATCCGGCTCCTGTTTCGAGCGGAGGACCGTCCCCCGCTGACAGGCGCCCGAAGAGTCCAGACAGGAGCCGCGATCACCGCGAGCGGCGGCACGCGCAAGCGTGGTCCGACCCTTTATGGGTTGATGGCATCAGGCTGTGGGATGGACTAAAGAATCAGCGCGGTTATTTGCGGGGGAGGAGGCCCGATCGACCAGGCCCCGGCCTCGCTGATGCTCAAGACTTCGAAATCAACGCATATCATGAACGATTCCCGTTCGAACTTATTGGCGGCAGACGAAAATGGTTACCGCCCCACGATTAAAGGCGACTCGCTGACGGCCATCGTTTCCTTCGCCCGCGGCTCGCTATCGCTTCGCAACGTTCATTTTTCCTGGCGCCGGTGCAAGCCGGTGCGCATTGACAGAAAGATCGAGCTTTGCCGTAATATTCACCGCCACGCTTCGGCAGCATCCAGTTCGCCCGGTTAAGAGCCGAATCTCCAATTAATGTTCTTAGTTCGAGGCCCCAATGGCTTTTCGCTTCGTCCATTCCGCCGACATTCATTTGGATTCGCCGCTCCGCTCGTTGGCATTGCTCGATGAGCGCCTTGCTGAACTCATCGGCAATGCCACGAGGCAAGCCTTTCGGAACATCGTCAATCTTTGCATCGATGAAGAAGTTGATGCTTTATTGCTCGCCGGCGATCTTTACGATGGCGATCAGACGTCGATGAAGACGGCGACGTTTTTCGCGCAGGAGATGCATCGACTGGTCGAGGCCAAAATCAAGGTCTTCATCGTTCGCGGCAATCACGACGCGGAATCGCGTATCACCAAAGAACTGACGCTTCCTCTTGACGTAAAGGTGTTTAGGGGCCGAGCCGACTACGTTAAGATTTCGCCAGAAGGCGGCGGTATGCCATTGGCAATTCATGGCATGAGCTTTTCCGAGCCCCAGGCGCCGAAGAGCCTTCTCCCACATTACAAGGCACCGGTCGCCGACGCTGTCAACATCGGTATCCTCCATACAAGCATGACGGGGGCGGAGGGGCACAACACGTATGCGCCGTGTACGCTCGCGGAGCTGCGCGATCACGGCTACCGCTATTGGGCGTTGGGCCATGTGCACAAGAGAAGCGTCTTTGACGGGCCGTGCACAGTCGTCATGCCGGGCAATCCCCAAGGGCGCGACATCAACGAAGCCGGTCCTAAGACTGCGACGCTTGTCACCGTCGGCGACGACGGTTCGCTCAGATGCGAAGAGCGGCTGACCGCTGTCGCGGAATTTGAACGAATTCCTATTAAGATTGACGGACGTGAAGACTGGTCAGCGGTTGTCTCAGGAATCCAGTCGGCACTCGAAAAGGCCCGAGAAAGAGCGAGATCAGAACAACTTGTCTGTCGCCTGGCTTTGTCCGGCGCAACTCCGGCGGCGTGGGAATTGCGCTATGCCGCCCAGCGCTTGAAAGCCGAAGTCGATATACTTGCAGACCGGGTCGGCAAAACCTGGATCGAAAAAATTGAGAACAGTTGCAACGCGCCGGATTCGGGAACTGCCATTAGGGATTCCGGCGATGCCCTGGTGGAACTGAAAGGCGAAATTGAGGCCGGCATTTTGGATTCCGACGCCTACGCCATGGAACTTGAGAATATCGCCAAGGAACTGCTGCATGTGCTGCCGCGGGAAACCCAAATGGCGCTGGGTGGAACAAGCGAAGAAGCGTTTAAAGCCAGTTTGAAGCAGCGCGCGCGAGAGGGTGCCGACGAAGTGCTGGCGCGGCTGAAAGCAAAAGAAGGAACGGAGATCTTCTGATGCGTCTCGTCCGTCTCAACCTCACGCGCTATGGCAAGTTCACAAATGATTTCTTCGATTTCGGTCCGAAACTCGCGGGAAAGCCGGATTTTCACGTAATTTACGGCGATAACGAGGCTGGTAAGACGACAACGCTGACCGCCTTTCTCGACTTGATGTTCGGGATCAAAAAGGACAATCCCTATAATTTTTTGCATCCTTCCGACACTATGGAGATTGGTGGCGTGTTGGAGTTCGCCAATTGCGTCCGCGAATTCCGACGCGTCAAGAAGCAATCGAACAGTCTTCTCGACGCAAACGGCCAAGCAATTCCCGAAGCAGCGATTTTGGCCGAACTCGATGGCCTCGGCCGAAGTGAATATGAATTAAAATTTTCTCTGGACGCAGATACGCTTAAGACCGGTGGTAGAAATATCCTCGCAAGTAAGGGTGACCTCGGAGAATTACTGTTCGCAGCGAGCGCTGGTGTCGCAGATCTGAGCCATAAACTCAACCAAATACGTGAAACGATCGATGATTTCTATAGGGTAGGAACGCGCAAGAACGGCCTGAGTGACCTCAAGTCTAAGATTAAGGCGCTCGACGAGCGTAAGAAGGAAATCGATACGCTCGCGTCTAAATACGCCGGCTTCGTCACCGAACGCAAAAAGGCGGGCGAGGCCTACGAAAAGGCGCTGAAAGAACGAACCGAAGCGTCCAACGCA
Organism: Pseudomonadota bacterium; assembly: GCA_021780275.1. Next base: position 15,375 of record JAJXZC010000266.1, on the reverse strand, counting down.
AAAAGGAAGATTACCAGCATCGAAAGCGCACTGCCGCGCTTCGACGCGTTAACAGAAATTGCCGAGAAGCTGAGTGAGGTGAAGGACGTCTCTGACGTGCCGCCTGAAATGAAGGAGCAGGTGGCGTGCCTACAAAGGAACGAAATTGCGCTCCATACGGCCTTAAATCAGACGCTTGAGAATATCGCCAACTGGACTGAGGAACTGAAGAAAGTCGTCGTCGATGAAACGGCGCTGGAATCCGCCGACCGTCTCGACGACTTAGCGGAACGAAGAGCCAGATATCTGACGGCCGAAAAAGATATTCCCAAGCTGCGGCCTCAGATTGGCACCGACTCGGCCAACATTGCCGTTATCTTGCGGGAAATCGGGCGCAAGGACGAAGAACGGCCAGAAGATCTTATTCTTGAGGCGAAAGTGACGGTCGCACTGCGCGAATTGATCGAAAGCCGAGCGGGCGTCGATGCGACGATGACGTCCGCTGTCAACGAACTCGGTGCAGCAGAGACAAAGCTCGCAGAGGCAGAGGACGACCTCAAAATGGTGCAAGCGCATGCCGGCGTAGCCGACCACGACGCGCTGACGATTTTGAATCCCGTAGTCGCTGAAATTCGTCGCAGCAGCTACGACGGGGCGATTTCGCAAGCGCACAAGACGGCCTCGCGACTTCGCGACGATCTGGCCGAAAAATTGAAACCGCTCGCGCCCTGGCGCGGCGGCGCAGAAGCGCTTGCGTCGTTGCGCCTCCCAGACGCCCCGCAAATCGAGCGCTGGAAGACAGCGCTCGAGACCGCCGAAAAGGCCGTGGAAGGCCTGACCGACAAGATCAAAGAATTGACCACCGACCTCGCGGATTTGGAGGCTCAGAAGAACGCCACTGCCGCTACGGTCGGAGTCGTGTCTGACAACGAAGCGGCCCTAAAGCGTTTGGACCGCGACGCGGCCTGGATGGAACACCGTCGCGCTTTGACGTCGGAGACCGCCGACGCTTTCCATATCCGGCTGCATGCCGACGACGTTGTGACGACGGCGAGGCTCACCCACGCGAGTGAGATCGCTAGGATCAACAATCTTCTGGCACAAATATCCGTCAAAGAGAAAGCGATCGAACGACAAGACCAACTGCTCAATGAAGCGCAAGGAAAACTTGACACCACACGATCTGCAATCGCCGTCGCGATCAAAGCCGTTTCGGGTGATTTTGCCGAAGGGATGAGCCCGTCTGAATTTTCGATCTGGGCGTCATCCTATGAGGCCGCTGTCAAGGCTTACAACGCGTGCAGAGACGGCGAATGCGCGCTCCGCGAAGCCAAGGACGATCACGCCGAGGCGGTCGCGCGGCTCGAAACGGCCATGGAAAAGTGTGGCATCGCGCACGTTCCAGTCGATGGCCTCGAAACGATGATGTCGCTCGCCCAAGCTGCGCTCGACAAAGCAACTAACCTGCAAACGCTGGGGCGATCGGTCGAAATAGCGCATCGCGAGCTTGGATCGCGCAAGGCCGCGCTCAAAAAGGCGAGAGACGCAGTAGAGGCGTGGGAGACCCAATGGAAGGCCGTCTCCAGCGCCTGCTGGATCGGTAAGACCCATCCCGAGCCTTCAATCCGCTTGGTGAGCGAAATTCTTACGAAATTGAGCGAACTGCAGCCGCTTGTATCAAACCGGACCAATTTGGAATATCGCGTCACGACGATGGAGCGTGACCAAAATCTATTCGCCGACAGCATTCAAACGCTTGCCGACGACATAGGAGAAGATGCAGATGGGCGGTCTCCCATTGCCTTGGCCGACAAATTGGCCGCGCGCGTCAACGACGCGCGGAAAGCTGACCTGATCCAATCAACCAAGAAGGCCGATATCGAGGACGAGCGCAAGAAAGAGGAATCTTGTCGCAGAAAAATTGCGCAAGGCCTTGAAGAGACGGAGAAAGTATTCGCCATTCTAGGCGTCGCAACTCTGATCGAAGCGGCGGAAAAAGTCGAGAAGGCGAGCGTTAAGGCTGGGTTGCTCGAGCAAAAGGCAAAAGAAGAGCGCTTGATCCTGAGAGAGCTTGGTCTCGCATCGATGACCGAGGCGGAAGAGATGCTGGCCGAGATAAATCGAGCGGAGCTTTCAATTAAAAAGGCCGACGCTGAGAGCGATTTCGACGCCGCAGACAAGAAGCTGCAAGAGGCGCACGCGAGGAAAATTTCGGCGGAAGACCAAATCGACGCCGTCGGCGGGGACGAAGCCGTGGCCAAGATCGACGAAGAGCGTCAAACCATTCTCCTCGAGGTCGAAGAGAAGGCGCGACAATGGCTGCGCATGCGCGCGGGCATTCTCGCCGCAGAACTGGCGCTGCGGATGTACCGCGAGAAGCACCGCAGTACGATGCTCAGCAACGCGTCTGACGCTTTCAAAATGATTAGCCGCGGTGCTTATAGCAAACTGATGACGAGGCCGGAGGGCACTAGCGAGAAATTGATCGGGCTTGCAGCGGCAGGAGGTTCGAAGGATGCCGATCAGATGTCGAAGGGAACACAATTCCAGCTCTACCTCGCGTTGCGAATTGCCGGCTATCAGGAATATGCGAACGCACGCCAGCCGCCTTCTGGCGTTCCATTCATCGCTGACGACATCATGGAAACGTTTGACAATCACCGCGCTAAAGAGGCGTTTGGCATATTGGCAAAAATCGCCGAGGTCGGTCAGGTCATATACCTGACGCATCACGAGCATCTTTGCGCGATCGCGCAAAAAGTCTGTCCGGAAGTACGATTGCATAAATTCGCGTAGCGAAGGCGATTTGAGGAATCGAATTGCTTTGGGATTGATGGAGGCCCTTCCCGCAATCCGTAGATGCGTAGATCGGGACTTCGGAATGCGAGGGCCGCCTGGGCGTGTTGATCTTGCAGTCGCACGACCTTGAAGCTATCCCTTCGGCGGGTGCTGAAAGAGTTCGTTCCTCATGGGTCTGCGAAATACGATCTGCGGCTGTCCGAATTTTGTAGACGTATTTCAGACGGCACAGTTGCCTACTGTCCGAAAAAGAGCCTAGAATTTCGGACATGAACGGCGACTCACCCGACTTGAAGACAGCCATGCTCGAGCGCATCCGTGCAGAAGCGCGGCGCAAGGTCTGGACGCCTAGCGATTTCGTCGATCTTGCCTCGCGGGACGCCGTCGATAAGGCGTTGCAGCGGTTGACAAAGGCCGAAACCCTTAGGCGGATTGACCGCGGGCTCTACGATCAACCTGGCTTCAACAAGCTCACCCAAAACCCCAATCCGCCCGACCCGCGCTCGGTCATCGATGCTGTCTCGCGACGCGACCAAACCCGGATGCTGGTCGATGGCATGACCGCAGCGAACGATCTGGGCCTGACTGACGCGGTCCCGGCCAAAATCGTGGTCCACACCGACGCACGTCGTCGCGCGATCAAACTCGGCAATGTGACGATCACCTTCCGTCCGACCGCACCCAGTAAGCTGTTCTGGGCCGGGAGACCGGCGATGCGAGTCGTCCAAGCGCTTCACTGGCTCCGCGATCTCCTGGTCCGTGAAGGGGAGAGCGATCAGGTCAGGCGTAAGCTCGGCAAGCTTTTCGAAGATCCAACGGCCGGGCCGCCCCTCAAAGCCGATCTCACTGCCGGCATGACGGCGCTTCCGACATGGATGCGAGTGTTTCTCAAGCCGCTAATCGAACACGATGCCGGCGATCGACGTCGGCGCATCCGCGATGACCGTTACGCTGACGCTGATGATGATGACGATCATGATCATCAAAGAGGGAGGGAGGGGGACGATGATCAGCGTCACGCTGCCGGCGTTCGTCCGAAGCGCAAAGCGGTCTCGACCCAGAGGACACAAACCGCCAAGCGCGGTGCAACCCGGGCGGCGAAAACATGAATCCAGCGTTCGATGAGGTTCTCGCGGCCGGGTCGGACGCTATATTGAGCGCCTTCGACACGACGGCGCTGCGCCTCGGCACGACATCCCAAAATATCGAGAAAGACTTCTGGGTCTGCTGGACGCTGGATGCGCTGTTCCATGGCCTCAAAGAAGGAGGACCCCGCCTCCTCTTCAAGGGCGGAACCTCCTTGTCCAAGGGGTTCGGTCTGATCAACCGCTTCTCCGAAGACATAGATGTCACGGTTTTTCGAGACGACATTGGCGAGCCGGCGACCATCGAGGAGCTCGACGCACTGAGCGGCAAGAAGCGCCGGGCGCGCCTCGATGCGATCAAGGACGCCTGCCAAGCCTACATCAGCGGCCCGCTACGCGCTGAGTTGACGCAGATCCTGCAGGACCGGCTGCAAGCCTCCGGCCTCGATGCTGGCGCGGCACGAGTGGAAGCCGACGACGCTGATCCCGACGGGCAGACGCTGCTAATCTGGTATCCCGCTGCGACGCCGCGATCGGATTATGTGCGGGCGGCGATTAAGATCGAGTCGGGCGCGAAATCCGCGCTCGATCCGAACAGCGAAGTGCCGATCAAACCTTATGTCGATGATGATCTGCCGGCACTTGACTTGACTGTGCCGGGTGTCCGGACGGTCGATCCGGAACGTACCTTCTGGGACAAGGTCGTCATCCTCCACGGGCTGCGGCGCTGGTTCGACAAACGCGGCGAGCTGCGCGGGGGCGGCCAACGCGTGTCCCGTCACTATTATGACCTGCACCAACTCGCCGCGGCCCCCGTCGGCGCTGCCGCCATCGCTGATCCGGTGCTCGGTGCGGATTGCGTCGCGCACGCCCGGATGTTCTTCAATCGACCGGACTTCGATCTCGCAAGTGCTGCGCGTGGCTCGTTTGCACTCGCCCCCCATGACGCGATGATCGAGCAACTACGCGTCGACTATAGGGCCATGCAGGGCATGATCTTCGGCGACCCACCGGATTTCGAGGCGGTGCTCGATAGCGTCGGCTCGCTCGAGACGAGTTTGAACGAGAAGGGCGATACGGGAAGCAGGGCCGCGCGATGAAGCAGTTGGAAGGAGCTGTCGACACCGGGCAAAAGGCTGACGCGGGCCGCGCGGGCGAAGCGATCGTAACCCCACTGCGCAAACGCCGCCTCAGCGGAGAACTCTACGAGCGCGACCCAAAGATAGAAGCGCTCATCGCCGAATTGGCGGTCCTGCCGCGTGATGAGTTGATCACCAGAGCGGAAATCACGAAGCGCTCGGACTCGGGCTACGTCCCCAGCGAATGTCTCGTGTATTTCATTCGCGCGAGCCGTCGCGACAATAACGAGGCGTGGTTCGAGCGCCTCTATCGGATCTTGACCGAACGGGTGCTGCGCAGCTTGCCCAATGCGGAAGGTCATGATGGCAAAACGGAATCGCTGACGCGCGGGGTCGTGCGCGACAAGGTGTTCGGCCGGTTTGTCGAGCTCCTTTCGGCGGACCGCGCCGGCTATGCCGAAAAGGTCGACTATTTCGAGGTGCGCTTCGACGGCGCGCTGGCGAACCTGCGGCGCGACGCGCAGGAAAAGGCCTGGCGCGACGAGAACCGTTCCCAGCCCCTCGAATATGACGAGGAGAGTGGTGAGCTGTCACCGGAGGTCGAGGCTGCCGCAGGGACCCAGGATCCCTTCGCCACGTCGAATTTCGACGACCCGGCTTACCGGTCGCGTCTGGATGCAGCGATTGAGGCTCTACCGACAGAACAAAGCAGGATCATTCACATGTTGAGACAGGGCTTCCCCATCGACTCCAAGGAACCGGACGTCATGACCATCGCCAAAGCCTTGGGTCGCTCCGAAAAGACCGTCCGAACCTACCGCGACAAGGCCTTCACCGCCCTGCGAGCCGCCATGGCCGACGGAGGCGAGCAGTGAGCCCCGGCGGCGAACGTCCATCCCGCGAGGCCGTGCTCGACGCGTTCGCGGTCGAGAGCGAGCCTGGCCGGTCGACTTTGGAACGCTATCTGCGGCTTTACCCGGAATATGCCGGGGAACTCATCGACCTCTCGCGCGAACTCAGCCGCGAGGCTTATGAAGATGCCGCACCCCTCTCTGCTGCCGACCAGGCGCTGATCGATGCTGCGTGGTCGCAACACGCGAAGGCTGCGCCGGCGGCAGCAGCCGACCCTTTCGCGGCGCTGACGGTCGATGACTGGCGCGCCGTCGCCCGGCGTTTAGACGTGCCCCGGCAGGTCGTGACCGCGCTCCGCGAACGGCGCGTCTCTCTCGTTAGTATCCCGCGACGCTTCCTGGCGATGTTGGCGGAGGCAATGCGCAGCTCTGTCGCGCAGTTGGAGTCGTATTGGGGTCCGACTCAGCTAGCCGCGGCGCGCAGCTACAAGGCCGACGGCAAGCCGACCGTCGGCGAGCAGGTCACCTTCGAGCATGTGCTGATCGACGCCGGCGTCCCGGCCGAGAAGCGCGCCCAGTTGCTGGCGGAGGCGGACTGACATGGACAGCGTGGAACTCGCCAGGCAAGTCGCCGCCAAGCTTCACGCTCGCCTCGTCGCATCCGGCGCTGATCCCTGGTCGCCCTATGACTTTGCTGTCGCCGAGGCCAAGCGGCGTGGGATTGACGTCGAGCCGACGGCGGCGGGGGCAGCCATGCTCAATGGCGGCCGCGCGACCTTCGTCGCCACCGACGATCTGATCCTCCACGAGAATATCGGATCTCGGTTTGAGCAAGCCTTCCTCGTGGCGCACGAGATCGGCCATGTCGAGCTGGGCGACGATCCTGGTGGCGAAGCGGCGCCGATGATTGATCCGGCCCGCGCGGCTGAGCCCTCGCCGGTCGGAATGGATCGAGTTGTCGATTATGGACGCAGGCAACGCCGCGAGGTCCAGATGGATCTGTTCGCGCGCGAGCTGCTGCTTCCCCGCATCGTCGCGCGGGCGCTCCATGTCGACCAAGGGCTCGCCGCGTCCGCCATCGCCGCGAAGCTCGGCGCGCCCTTCGAGGTCGTCGCGCAGCAGTTGTTCGACGCTTTGCTGCTGCCGCCGGTGCCTCCCGCCACAACGGCGGCGCATGTCGAACGGCCGCTCAATCCGCTGCAAGCGGCGGCCGCGGCGCATCGCGGCGAAGCCTATCTGCTTGAGGCGGGGCCGGGCACCGGCAAGACGCAGACGTTGATCGCGCGCGTCGAAGGCCTTCTGGAGGAGGGCGTCGATCCGAGGCGCATCCTGCTATTGACCTTTTCCAACAAGGCGGCGGGCGAGATGGCCGAGCGGATCGCGCGCAAGCGGCCCGAGGCCGCGGCCGCGATGTGGATCGGCACGTTCCACGCCTTCGGCCTCGATATCATCCGTCGTTTCCATGCGGAGCTCGGCCTGCCGAAAGATCCGCGGATGATGGATCGGACCGAGGCGGTCGAACTCCTCGAGGAGGAGTTCCCGCGGCTGAGGCTCGCGCACTACCGCAATCTTTACGATCCGACCCAAATCATCGCCGACATGTTGGCCGCCGTCTCGCGGGCGAAGGATGAGGTGGTCGACGCCGAAACCTACGCCACGCTCGCCGGCGCCATGCTGGCGAAAGCCCAGGATCCTGATGCGCGTGAGGCGGCAGAACGCGCCGGCGAGGTGGCCAGCGTCTACGCGGCCTATGAACAGCTCAAGCGCAACGCGTATTGCATCGACTTCGGCGACCTTGTCGCTTTGCCGGTGCAACTGCTCGAAAAGGACGCGGCCATCTGCGCGGCGCTGCAGGCCCAATATGATCATGTCCTGGTGGATGAGTATCAGGACGTGAACCGCAGCAGCGTGCGGTTGCTTAGTGCGCTGCGGCCCGACGGCCGCAATCTCTGGATGGTCGGCGACGCCAAGCAGTCGATCTACCGGTTTCGCGGTGCCTCATCCTTCAACATGACCCGGTTCGGCAAGGAGGACTTCGCCGGCGGCAAGCGCGGTCGATTGAAGCGCAACTATCGTTCGGTGCCGGAGATTGTCGCCGGCTTCTCCAGCTTCGCGATCACGATGCGCGCTGGCGATGCAGACAGTGGCCTTGAGGCGGACCGCGACGCCAATGGACATAGGCCCGAGTTGCGCACAGTCCAGCGCGCCGAGCAGCAGCAGGTCGCTCTGGCCGACGCGATCGAGGAGCTCCGACGTGACGGCTACGCCTATTGCCACCAAGCGGTCTTGTGCACCGGCAACGAAAAGCTGTCGACGATCGGGCGGGACCTTGAACGGCTCGGCGTCCCGGTCCTCTTCCTGGGCAGTTTGTTCGAGCGGGGTGAGGTCAAAGATCTCCTAGCTCTCCTCTCGATCCTCGTCGACCGGCGCGCGATGGGCCTGGTGCGTATTGCCTGCTGGCCGGACTTCGCTACCTCCTTTGCGGATGTGGTCGCGGTCTTCGACCATCTGCGGGCGGCCGAGAATGCGTCGGGCGGCTGGCTGAGGCGCGGCGAGGCGATCCCCGGTTTGAGCGATGCCGGGCGAGAGGCATTTGCCAAGCTCGCGGCTGCGCTCGATGGTTTCGATCAGACGGCCTCGCCCTGGACCGTGCTCGCGACGCTGCTGCTTGATCGCACACGCATCGCCGCGCGCCTGGGTGCGTCCGAGGATCTCGCCGACCGCACACGGGGCATCGCGATCTGGCAATTCCTCAACTTTGTGCGGGTGCAACCGGCCGGACGCGGGCTGGCCATCACACGCCTGCTCGATCGCGTGCGCAGGGTTGTCCGGCTCGGCGACGACCGCGACCTGCGCCAGTTGCCGGCCGCTGCGCAGCATCTCGACGCCGTGCGGCTGATGACCATCCACGGTGCCAAAGGCCTGGAGTTCGGCGGCGTCCATATCCCCGGACTCAACAGCGATACGATGCCACGGACGCCGCCGGCGCCGCCCTGTCCGGCCCCCGATGGCATGATCGCCGGCGCCGAAGGCAGCGCGATCGAGACATTCCGTGCTGGCCAGGCCGAGGAGCAGGAGTGCCTCTTCTACGTGGCACAGTCGCGCGCCCGCGATCGTCTGATCCTTTATGCGCCGACGGAGAAGAGTAACGGCCACAACCGACCGCTTTCGCCATTCCTCGACCGTCTCGGTGCAACCTTGACACGCCGTTCGCTCGTGCCCGCGCGGCCGCTTCCCGTGGCGGCGGAAGCGCGGAATGTCGATTTGGTCGTCGACGGACGGCTTAGTTTCGGCGCCCCGCAGATCGCCCTTTATGAATCCTGCCCGCGTCGCTTCTTCTACACGCATGTCCTGCAGGTCGGCGGCCGGCGAACCGCGACCGCCTTCATGCATCTGCACGAGGCGGTTCGCGTGGTGGTCGAGGCGGTGATCGCGTCGGATGGACCCGTGTCCGAGCAGGCGCTGCAAGATCGCATCGCTGCGGCGATCGCCGGCGAGGGGCTCGACGAGCACGGCTATCGCGCGGAATTCCACGATCTGGCGCTGGCGATGCTGCGCTTCTTCCTGACGAGCCGCGCCGAAGCAGTCGCCGAAGCGCCGATCGCGCTCAGCCTCAGTTTCGGCGGTGAAGAGATCATCGTTCGGCCGGACGAGGTGCTGGTTTGGCCGGACGGCGTCCGGTCCGTGCGTCGTATCCGCACGGGTCACATGCGGTCGGCCGAGAGCAAGGATGTCGGCGCGGCGGCGCTGATGCTGGCGGTCAAGCAGGCCTTTCCCGGAGCTGTCGCGGAGCTCGTCCATCTTTCCGACGGCGAGGCGCATGCGCTTGCCTTGTCTGATCGGGAACTGAAGGGGCGCAAGGACAAGCTCGCAAAGTTTCTCGGCGATATCCGCGCGGGACGCTTTCCGGCCGAGGTCTCCTCGCGCACCTGCCCGAACTGCCCGGCCTTCTTCATCTGCGGCCAGACCCCCGACGGGCCTTTACAAAAAAAGTTCGCCTGACCTTACCGGTCGGCGGATCTCGCTCCGATTGGATCCTTAGAGCCGCGGCCTCGCCCCGGCCAAACCTAAGGACCCAATCAGATGAACACCGAAGAGCTTCTTGATTACGACGATCTCGGCGACGCCCTGCGCGAAGGCCGGGCGCTGCGTCCGGCGCGGAGGTATCGCTTCCTCCTCGCGCAGGGCGATCTCAACTTCCAGTCCCGTCAGGTGAGCGATCCGGTGCCGCTCGGCCGTCAGTTGCTGGAGGCCGGCACCCTGGACCCGCGAGACGGTTACAGCCTGTTCGCGATCCTGCCCTCGGGGGACTTCGAGGACGTGCGGCTGAACGAGCCCTTCGATCTGCGCGAGCGCGGCGCCGAGCGATTCGTCGCCTTCCTGACGGACCGCGACTTCAAGCTCACGCTCAAGGATGACGAGTTGCGCTGGGGCAAGCCGGCCATCAGCGGCACGGTGCTCTACGGCCTCGCCAAGCCCGGCGAGGGAGAGGCCATCTTCCTCGAGGTTCCCGGCGGTGAAGATCGCCTGATCGAGCCAGGCGAGCTGATCGATCTGACCCAGCCCGGCATTGAGCGGTTCATCATCGCGCGGCTGACGTTCGAGATCATCGTCAATTCGCGGCTGCGCACGGTGAACGCCCGCACGGTCACGTTCGAGCAGATTGTCCAGCTCGCCTTCCCGGGCCAGCACGCGCCCAATGTCGTCTTCTCGATGACCTACCGGCACGCGGCGTCGACGCCGCACGCCGGTGAGCTCGGGGCTGGCGGCTCCGTCGACGTCAAGAAGAAGGGCACGGTGTTCAATGTCACGCGCACTGTTCAGTCGTAATCCGGACCTCAAGCGGCTGCGGGACGAAGGCTACTTCGTCCAACAGCAGGGCGGGTACCTCGTCATGCGCGAGGTGCCCTATGTCGATGCGCGCGGCGATGTGCGCATCGGCGCCCTCATCTCCAGCCTCACGCTGGCCGGGGATCAGACGCGAACGCCCGACACCCATGTCGTCCACTGGGACGGCGACTTTCCGTGTCGCGCCGATGGGACGCCCATCCAGGCGATATCGCATGCGGCCGGCGCCTTCGATCTCGGTCACGGTCTGAAGGCGACCCACAGCTTCTCGAGCAAGCCGGACGGCGGCTACACGGACTACCATCACAAAATGACGAGCTATGCGAACATAATCGCAGGACCGGCCGCAGTGTTGAAGCCCGGCGCAACGCCTCGCACGTTCCGCGAGCCGGAAGAGGAGGAAGACAGCGTGTTCAACTATATCGAGACCGCCTCCGATCGTGTCGGGATCGGCGTCCTGACCGATCGGCTTGCCAACGAGCGGGTCGCCATCATCGGCGTCGGCGGGACCGGCGGCTACATCCTGGATTTGGTCGCCAAGACGCCGGTTCGCGAAATCCGGCTGTTCGACAGCGACGAGTTCTTGACCCATAACGCGTTTCGCGCACCGGGCGCTCCGAGCCTGGAGGAACTGCGGGAAGCGCCCAAGAAAGTCGAATACCTGAAGCGCATCTACAGCCGAATGCACCGGAACATCGTGGCGCACGATGTCGCTCTTAGCGTCGACAACATTCACCTTCTCGACGGCGTCACCTTTGCGTTCCTGTCCCTCGACGCGGGTGACGAGAAGCGGTTGATCGTCGAAAAGCTCGAGGCGCTCGGCGCCGCGTTCGTCGACGTCGGCATGGGGCTTGAGCTCGACGAGGGGTCGCTAGGCGGCATCCTACGTGTCACCGCCAGTACCCCGGAGAAGCGGGATCACGCGCGGCAGCGCATTTCGTTCGTCGGCGGCGGCGCCAAGGACATCTACGCGTCCAACATTCAGGTCGCGGACCTTAACGCCTTGAATGCTGTCCTCGCGGTCGTCAAATGGAAGAAGATCCGCGGTTTCTACCGCGACCTTGAGCGCGAGCATCACTGCACCTACACCACCGACGGCAACATGCTGATCAACGGGGACCTCGCGTGATACGGCACAAGCGACTCGAACATCGTTTCGTCGAACACATCCCTGAACGCCTTGAGGCAGGCATTCTCTATGTTTCGATGGAATATGCGACATCGGCCCACAGCTGCTGCTGCGGTTGCGGCGAGGAAGTCGTCGCGCCCTTCACGCCGACGGACTGGAAAATGACGTTCGACGGCGAGACTATCTCGCTCCGGCCGTCGATCGGCAATTGGACGCTGAAGTGCCGGTCACACTATGTGATCGACCGCAGCAAGGTGATTGAAGCCGGCCCTTGGAGCGACGAGCAGGTCGAAGCCGAGCGTCGTCGTGATCGCGCCGCCAAGGCGCGTTTCTATGGGCAGTGGCCCAAGGTCGAACCTCCTGTCCAGCCCGCTTTGCCCAAGCCGACGCCAGGCTTCTGGCGCCGTGTCTGGGACTGGGTATCTGGCGGATCGTAACAATATGCCCGACGGCAATCTGCCGTCGGGCTTTTTGCAAGCGCGGTTCGGCACGCGGGCGATTGTGAGATCCTTCGTCGGCGGAGACGAAGCGGATGTTGCCCGCCGTTCCACGAACCTGGGCCGATTCTTACAATTTCCGCTCTGCCATGCGGCGCTGAAAGTTTGCTCTCACCAGGTATGCCAAAACTCCTCTTGATCGCCACGGGCACAATCGGCGACAGGCGTGATATTGATCCGGGTGAGATTGAACTCACAGGCAGTGCAAAAAGGGCGGACCTTGACAGCGTGCGCAACCGTCGAACGCACAAACAAAACTCATTCGACGATCCTCAGGCCGTTCGCCACCTGCCTGAGGCGGCGCATCACGCGCTGCCGGTATCGAAGCGATAAACCGGAATGCCGATCTTGCGGGCCTTGTCGGCAAGGTTGTCCTGAATGCCCGTGCCAGGGGACACAATGACGCCGATCGGCATGACCGCCAGCATCTGGTCGTTGCGCTTGAAGGGCGCGGCCTTGGCGTGTTTGCTCCAATCCGGCTTGAAGGCGATTTGCAGGACTTTGCGGTGATCGGCCCAGCGAGCGGCGATTTTCTCGGCACCTTTCGCCGAGCCGCCGTGCAGCAACACCATGTCGGGATGTTTGGCGTGGACCTGATCGAGCTTGGCCCAGATCAGCCTGTGGTCGCCGGCCTCGCCGCCGGAAAAGGCGATCTTCGGCCCGGGCGGCAAGAGAACTTGGGCTTCCGCGCGTTTCTTCGCCGCCAGGAATTCGCGGCTGTCGATCATGGCTGCGGTCAGGTTGCGATGATTGACCATGGAGCCGGCGCGCGGTCTCCAGCTTGAGCCGATTTGCCGCTCGAATTGTTCAGCGGCCTGGTCGCGCATCAGTTCGAAAGCGTCGCGGCGTTCGATGAGTGTTTGCCCTTCGGCGGTCAGGCGCTCCAGTTCGACGGATTTGACCTCGCTGCCGTCCTGTTCCCTCTGCGATCGGCGCTGGGCCTGCTCATTATCATCGAGTTCGCGCTCGATCCGGTTCGCGGCGCGGTGAAACAGATTGACCGTCGACCACAGCAGATCTTCGAGGTCGGGTTCAAGCCGCGTGTCGCTCAGGGTCGCGATCAGGGCGTCGAAAATGTCGGCAATGGCGCCGGCGACGCGATTGCCCTCGGGCAGGGGCCTCGGATCGGGTTCGTCCACGAAGGGACGATAGCCATAAAGCTGAAGCTCTTGCAGGACATGGTCGGTTGGAGAAGGATTGTGCCGCGGTTCGAATGGGTCGCGCTCGCTCATGATTGGCTCCGTCGGTTTGGACCGCGCCCGTCGCGGCCTTCCTGGGCGCCGGAGCCGGCGGGCGGGCCGGACCTGCACCCGGAGCGAAGCGCAGGGCCGCAGCGCCAGCGGAGGATGGCGAAGGCCGGCGATTTTGCCTCGCGATGCAAAGCCCCTTCGGGGCGGCGGAAAATCGTCGGCCGCAGCCATTGCCGGTCCGGACCGTTTGCCGGCCGATCGCCCCTCTCGGAAGGCCACGGGCGCGGCTCCTGCCGGCGCCGCCATGAACGGGCCGAAACCACGCAGACGACAAGCAGGCCTCCCCTTCCTTCCGGCTATGCCGCAAGGCGCATGAAGCGGATGACGTCCTCCGGCGCAAGCTGGAGCCGAATGTCTGCCCGAAGCGCGTCGACGCCAAAGGCCATCAGATCCTCGTTGAAATCCCCAGATCTTGGCGACAGCACAATGGCGTCGATTTCAGCCTCGTTGGCGCGTCGGATCAGACGGTCCCGCGCCTTGTCGCCTGCCGGGTCATTGTCGCGCGCGATATAGAGCCGGCGTAAGGAGGGCGGAAACAGGAAGGCGGCGAGATGGGCCGCCGAGAGCGCCGCCGCGACCGTCATGTCTGGCAGAACGCATCTGAGCGACAGCATGGTTTCGATGCCCTCGCCCGCCGCCATGATTTTTTGCGAGCGCCCGAAGCGAACCGCATGGCCAAGCAGGTCGCCCATCGCCTTGCGCTGCGTGTTGATCGCGGCCTTCCCGAAGCCGTCGCGCGCGAGCCAGGTGCGGTGAACGCCGGTGATATTGCCCGATTGATCCGTGACGGCGGCGATCATCGCCGGCCAGATTTCCGGCGAGCTGGACTCTTGGGGCCGATAGAAGCATCGCGGATGATAGCGCAAAGGCGTCAGATCGCGGCAGTTGGCTATACCTCGCCGCCGCAAATAGGTCTCGGCGATGGTGCCGCCGATCGGCTTCGACAAAGCCCAGAGACGTCGCGCGGCCTCCCCCGAGCCGCTGACGACATTTTCTCGTCTTGGCACATCTTGCGCCGGTTGAGGATGCGGCAAATTGAGGAAGGACCGCGCTTCCTCGACGACATCGCGAAAATCCATGAAGCCCCGAGCCTCGCGGATCACGTCGAGCAGATCGCCATGCTCGCTCGTTGATGCGTCGAGCCATTTTCCTGCGCGGCCTTTTGCGGAATCGCGCAGGCGGACGAACATCGAGCGGCCCGGATTGTTGCGGGCGTCGCCGACTTGCCAATAGACGCCATGGCGACGGCCATTGAAAAGGTAATGTCGGCACACCGCCTCGGCCCGCTGGCCGAGACGATGCGCCAGTTCGGCAGGATCATGGCGGATCATCACGCGGCCGTCCGCTCAATGACGCGCTCGATCGGATAGGTCTCGATCAATCTCGCGAGAACCGCCGCGCCTTCCGCGTCGGCCGGCACGAAGAACCGCAATTTCCAGGAAATGATCTCGCTGAAGAGCCCGTAAGATCGCAAACGCTCGCGCATCGCTTCCGTGAAATTCAGCAGCTCGATGCGGTTGGCGCCCATGACTTTTGCCCGGCGAAGCTGCATGCCCTCGGCGAGATCGAAAATGGCACCTTCGCTCATCAGCGCCGCGTGCGCGGCTTCCGGCGCAAGGCCAGCGCCGCCGGCGGCGCTGGCATTGGCCGCCCAGGCCGCCGAAACCCGCCGCCCGATGATCCTTTCGCCATCGTCGGTCTGGAGCCGATAGACCCGCGTCGATTCGTCGGGCAGGCGTTTCCATACCGGCAGCAACAAGCCGGCGACGACATGCAGAATATTTTCCGAGAACTCCGGCAGCTGCGCGATCTCGGCGCTCCAGGCCGCGGCGAATTCCGCGCGATCGGCTTCGCGCCA
>JAJXZC010000247.1 GCA_021780275.1 Pseudomonadota bacterium | reverse complement strand
ATCATTCCGGTCGTCGAGGCCCTGCTGAGCAAGGGCGCGGCGCTCGGCACCGTGCTCGCCTTCATGATGAGCGTGATCGCCTTGTCCTTCCCGGAAATGGTCATCCTGCGCAAAGTGATGACGACCCGCCTGATTATCGTCTTTGTCGGCGTCGTCGCCAGCGGCATTCTGGCTGTCGGCTATCTTTTCAACGCTTTGTTTTCCTGAAAAAAGGGCGCTCGCATGAAAAAGATCAAAGTGTTCGGTCCCGGTTGCAAGCGCTGTCAGGTGACGGCGGAACTGGTGAGTTCCGAGGCCGCGAAACTCGGAATCGAAATCGAAATCGAAAAAATCACCGACTACGCCCAAATGGCCAGTTTCGGAATCATGTCGACGCCGGGCGTGGCCATCGATGGCAAGGTCGTCCATGCCGGCGGTTTGCCCAAGGCGGAGGATGTAGCCAAATGGCTCGCAGCTTCGTAAGTCGGAAGACCGAAAGGGACGAGAGCGAGGCTCCGGCGGCGTCTGGAACGACTGAGTGCGGCAGACGGGCGGCTGTTTTCGATCGGCATCGGCGTGGACATTCGTGGGGAAATGATTTGGCTGCGAGATCGCGTCGACTGCTTCTTCCTCGTCAAATCGGGTGACAAATATGGCATGGACGGAGAAATCTCCTCTAACGGCCCTGCGAACGACCGATCCCGTAGCAGAGGGTGTTGCGGCAAGTCGGTCGACAAGCGCGCATGATGCGCCACGCCATAACAGGCCGGTGGCGACGGTCGCCCTGATCGCGGCCGCGCTCTGCATCATCGGCTTTTTATCATGGTTCATTTTTTTCAGACCATTGACCGTGTCGACAGTCGCGGTCGAAACGAACGTGCGCGAGCAGGTCTATGGACTCGGCGTCGTCGGAGCCCGGGTGCAATCGAATGTGACATTCAAGGTGGCGGGCGTACTGGTCGCCCTAATGGCCGACCAGGGCGACAGGGTCCGCGCCGGGCAGGTTCTCGCCAAGCTCGACGCGAGCGACATCGAAGCGCAGGTCGCCCTGACAAAAGCCGGCGTGGCGTTGGCCCGCGCGAACATCGAAAAGGCGAAGGCCGACATCGCGAGCGCCAAAACCAACCTCGCTAACGCCAATGCGATAGCCGCGCGCCGGGCGGTCCTTATCAAGCAGGAATCCGTTTCCGCTGAGGAGGCGGAGACCCGGCAGGCAGACGCCCGCGTCGCCGCGGCGAACCTTGCTTCCGCGCAGAGTTTGCAGACGGTCGCGGAAGCGGCGCTGCAATCCGCCGAGGCCCAGCAGGCGTTCCAGGAGGCGACGCTCGCCTTTTACACGCTCCATGCCCCTTACGACGCGTGGATCGTATCGCGGAATCTCGAACTTGGCAGCAGCGTCAATTCTTTCAACGCCAACCAATCGGTGTTCACCCTCATGGCGGCGCGGACCGTCTGGGCGGTCGGCTATGTCGACGAGCGGCTGGCCGGTCGAATTAATGTTGGTCAGCCTGCGGAGATTGTCCTGCGATCGAATCCGGACACGCGCATCCCTGGCCACGTCGAACGAATCGAAGTCCAGAGCGATCCCGTGAATGAAGAAAGGCTCGTGGATGTCGCCTTCGATCGAATTCCCGGAGATATCCATCTCGCCGAGCAGGCCTATGTCTATATCACCACGGGCGTATTGCCGCGCGCCGTCCTGGCGCCGCCATCCGCCATTTCCGACTTGCGCGATGGACAGGGCAAGGTGTGGACCGTGGAAAACAGCCGTCTCGAACAGCGCGCCGTAAAATTAGGACCCGAACTCCTCGACGGCCGGCGGCCGATCATGGAAGGCTTGCCCCAGGCGGCGACCGTCGTCGCGGCGCCCACCTCGGGGTTCCGCGTCGGCCGGGCCGCGCGCATTTCCGAAGATTCGCGGCGATGAACCTCGCGATGCGCGACATGCGGCACAATGCGCTTCGTTTTGTGCTCACCGGCCTGGGTCTGGGATTGCTGCTCGGTGTCGTGGTTTCGATGGCCGGCATTTACGAAGGCGCGCTGGACGACGCGCTCAGCCTGCCGCGCTCGGCTCACGCCGATCTATGGGTCGTCCAGCCGCGCACCAAGGGGCCTTTCGCCGAGCCTTCTCGCATGCCGCGCGACACGCGCGAACTGATCCAGCGCATGCCCGGCGTCGCGGCGGCGGGCGCTGTTACTTTCCAGACCGTGCAGACGGCCGCCCGTGGGAAGCCCCTGAGGCTGTTCATCCAGGGCTACGAGCCCGGCCGCCTTGGCGGGCCGACGCAATTCGTGTCGGGTCACGACATTACCGAAAGCCATTATCAGATCGTCATCGACGCTTCCGCCGGTCTTCAGCTTGGCGACAAGGCGCCCATCGGCCCCTATCACGACCTTTATACGGTCGTGGGGTTAACCCGGGGAATGGTCGATTCGGCCGGAAACCCCGCCGCTTGGATTACGCTTCTCGACGCGCAGGCGATCCAGTTCAACGTGGCGCCGCCGCTTCAGCGGCGCGAAAAGGCGGCAGGGCGGAGCCCGCTCGTCATAACGGACGTCAATGCCGTATTGATCCAGCTTCAGCCGGGCGTCGCCAAGGACGTCGTGGCGCAGGACATCGACCGCTGGAAGCACTTGTCGGCGGTCAGCGAACGGGTTCAGGAGGGCTATCTCACGGAATTCGTCATCAACAAGATGCAGCGGCAGCTAGGGCTGTTCATGATCATTCTCATCGTGATCTCGACCGTAATCATCGCGCTGATCATCTATACGCTGACCATGGAAAAGCTTCGCTCCATCGCGACGCTGAAATTGATCGGGGCGCCAGACCGCACGATCATCGGCCTGATCGTGCAGCAGGCGCTGATCCTCGGCGTCGGCGGCTTCGCATTTGGCGTGGCGTGGATTTCGGCCGCCAAGGGCTATTTTCCTCGCCGCGTCCTGCTGGAGGCGGGAGATGTGACGATTCTCTTCTTCATCGTCGTCGTCGTCTGCCTGCTGGCCTCGGCCCTAAGCGTCCGGGTCGCCGTCAAGATCGACCCCGCGTCGGCGCTCGGAGGCTGAACCGGTGCAATACAGGGACGAACGCGCGCCGCTGGTGCGAGTGGAGCAGCTCTCCAAATATTTCGGCAGGGGCGAGACAGAGGTCGTGGCGCTGCAAGACGTCAGTCTTGACGTGTTTTCCCGTCAGGTCATCGGTCTGCTCGGCCCGAGCGGCTCTGGCAAGACGACGCTGCTCAATTGCATCGGCTGCATCGTTGAACCCAGCAGCGGGCGGATCACGCTCGACGGGGAAGTCGTCTACGATGGCCGCTGGTCGCGACCGGATCTACGCCACCTCAGGCTTGAGAAGATCGGATTTATCTTTCAGACCCACAATTTATTGCCTTTCCTCAACAGCACCGACAATGTGGCGGTCGTGCTCGATCTCGCCGGCTTCGACGCCGCGACTGCGCGAACCCGCGCCGTCGAACTCCTGGACTATCTTGAGGTCGGCCACCGAAAAGACGCAATGCCCGCCCAACTCTCCGGGGGTGAAGCGCAGCGGGTCGCCATTGCCCGCGCCCTGGCGAACAGGCCGCGCATCATTCTTGCCGACGAGCCGACCGCCGCGCTGGACTCGCAACGCGCCGAGATTGTTATGGACCTGCTTCGCAGAGTCGCCGTCGATCAGGACGCCGCCATCCTAGCCGTCACCCACGACGACAAGATTTTCCATCGGTTCGACAAGATCTTCCACCTTCGCGACGGACGCCTCGCGGCCATGGAGACAATGGAAGGATAGCAATGAACTGTGGCGTGGACGGCGGTTAAACATTAACGTCGTCATCATTCGCATTAACGGCGGGGTGGCGACAGCCGGCTTCCAATGCATGCATCGAAACTCCGGCGAACGGCGATCGCCCCATGACGCCAACGGGCCTGACAAGCGTCGAAGCCGCGCGGCGTCTGCGGGAATTTGGCCCGAACGCGGTTACAGATGAACCGCCGCCGGCATGGCTCGTTTTCCTGGCCAAGTTCTGGGCGCCGATTCCCTGGCTTCTTGAGGCCGCGATCGCTTTGCAGATCGGGCTTGGCGAATATATCGAAGCGGCTGTGATCGGCGGACTGCTGGTCTTTAACGCCACCCTCGGCTTTGTTCAGGAGGGGCGTGCAAAAGCGGCGCTTGACGCCCTGAAAAAGAGGCTCGCGCCGATTGCCCTCGTACGCCGAGATGGCGCGTGGGCGCGGCTTGGCGCCGCGAATCTAGCGCCAGGCGACGTCATCAGGCTGCCCCTTGGTGCGCTGGTTCCTGCGGATGCAACTGTCGTATCCGGATCGATTTCGGTCGACCAGTCGATGCTCACCGGCGAGTCCGCTCAGACGGACGTCGAAATCGGCAGTCGGGTATATGCTGGAGCGATCGTGCGCCGCGGCGAGGCGGTCGCCGAGGTGACGGCGACCGGCGCAAACACCTATTTTGGACGTACGGTCGAGCTTGTGCGCCTGGCTCATACGGAAAGCACCGAGCAGAAAGCCATTCTTGCCGCCACGCGGAATCTCGCCATGGTCAACGGCGCAGTCGCCGCAGCGACTGTCGTCGCTGGCTACGCTTTGGCGCTACCGGTTTCGGAACTCGTCCGACTTGGCCTGACGGCCCTTCTCGCCTCGTTTCCCATCGCTCTGCCGGCAACCTTCACGCTAGCCTCGGCACTGGGCACGCAGGAGTTGGCGCGGCGGGGTGTGCTGGTGAGCCGCCTGTCGGCCATTGAGGAAGCGGCTGCAATGGACGCGTTGGCCACCGAC